>CAZDAB010000120.1:0-8355 GCA_964502855.1 uncultured Desulfobacteraceae bacterium
CATATCGCGCAATAATGCGCAATATTTATTTTGTACTCTTTGCGCATTGTTGCGCAATATCTGGAGTTGGGTACAAGGTGAGATAACGCCTGAAAAGGATATTTGACACAGATTCCAGCTTCTCCAAGATTGCGCATCTGACTGGCAAAGTACAGGCCGGTTTTAAAATCCTGCCAGTCACCATCGTAAAGGTCGCCGGCCACAAGAACAAAGTTCACCTTTTCTTCCAAAGCAAAATTAACCAGATTGTCCAACGCCTGCCGGGTGGCTCCCCTGATTTC
Organism: uncultured Desulfobacteraceae bacterium; assembly: GCA_964502855.1. Taxonomy (GTDB): domain Bacteria; phylum Desulfobacterota; class Desulfobacteria; order Desulfobacterales; family UBA11574; genus S5133MH16. Next base: position 282 of record CAZDAB010000120.1, read on the forward strand.
TTCAATAGGGGGCGCACCTTCATAGTGCGATAAACCTCGCAGGGGCGAGTCCAGATGAATATCAGCAGCATGTAAGAATGTCAGCATGAAATCTCCTATTGATTACTTTTCCTTAAGCAACGCGTTTGTAAAATAAGTCAAAAACGAAATAATTCTTTTTTTGATGTGGAGAACAAACCAAGAAACTCGGCAAGTTACTCTAAAAACTAAATTATTGCTGTGGACCGTCCATCATTCTTACGAACGCTATTCCGCATGCAAGGCATCTAGAACAGCACGTGGATTCTTCGATGCAATGCGCAATAATGCCTTTGCCGGTCCTTCCGGTTTCCTTCTGCCTTGTTCCCAATTCTGCAAGGTTCGAACACTGACTCCAATCATAAGAGCAAATTCACTCTGTGAAACATTGAGTTTCTCGCGTACTGTTTTTATTTCAGGCGGTTTTATTTCGTACATACGGCTTGGAGCCCTATTTCCAGCCTTGATTTCGCCGGCTTCTTTGATGCTGGCAACCAGTTTTTCAAAATGTTCCTTTTTCATGATAACAATTCCTTTACCATCCGTCGGAGCAGTTTAAGCTGATCCGATGTCAAATCTTCTTGTTCGGTCTTTCTGTATGGAAAAAGCATAAAAATAGTGTCAGGAAGACTCCAGTAATAAATGACACGCAATGCACCTCTTTTTCCTTTACCGGGAAGACTCCAGCGAATTTTTCGTAAACCTCCACTTCCTCTGATCAAGCTTCCGGCATCAGGCCGGAGCATCAATGCAGTTTGCAGCATCCGATAATTATCATCCGGGAGCAGGCGTTGAATTTCCTTTGTAAAAATGGAAGTTTCGATGAATATCATAATCGAATTATACGCCATTGGCGTATTTTGTCAAGGCTGATTATACTTTTTATAGGTGAAGGAGAAGGTCTCCTGGAGCTAAATGGCGTGAAATTTTCGAATACGCAACACCGCGTCCCTTTGCAAATGCAATATTATGAAAAAAGATCACATATGTCTGAAATGCTACGTGATAACTTCTTACTGTACTTTTGCCATCCAAATCGGCATAAGTTTACGGATGTAAACTCGTGGTTTGCTGTTACTAACGGCGGTTTTTCTTTTTTGAAGCTTTTGCTTTTTTTCTCTTTTTCTTGGCTTTTTTCTTGTCGGATTTCTTTTTCGTCCGGTCAATCGTAGCAAAAGAATCAACAACGGACGTAATGGGCAATTCATTCTCCTGTTTAAAACAGGCCCACCAAGACATACTATCATGAATATTGTCAAGAGAGCAGTTTTTCAGATCAATCTTTAATCTATTGAGACATTTTTCCTTGCCGTTCCTTAACGCATCTTCAACCTCTTTGTATTGAATAGTCCCCGGAAAGATCAAACTCTCCTCGTATGCCGTCTTAATCGTATCCATCAATCCTTCAGGATACAAATCGCATACCAAGTTTGCCACAAGCCCCCAGAAATCGGAATCTATGTCTGTCTCATGACCGGTAAACAATGAGCCATAAAAATCTAGTACATCTTCACGAGATACAATACCTTCAACAAAGGCATAGGCCATCGCGTGGAGTGCGGAAATGCGACAATAGTCATTGGCTTTTTTATTTAATGCCATGGACTTGATCAGGTCCATTGAGCCCCCGCATGTATTCAATAAAATTACCGGCAGATCGCCGGTAGTGATGTCACCGAAAAGTATATGCGGGATATCATCAGTGAGGCTGAACATATCGACAATAACCTTATGTGCTTTGTGCTCCTTGAAATGCCCCAGCAGCATGAGAGCATAGATATGATCATAATATGTTTCATTTTCGAGGTACCTACCGGGATCGGAAAGAACTCCGTTCAGTATATCAATCAAAGAGGGCGTTATCTCCTCTCGCAACTCAATTGTGGCATCAACGAGTTCTTTTTTGTACACGCCGTCGAAGATTTTAATACCATTTAATATTTCAGATATTCGATCATTCATTATTGTTAACCTATCGTTTCCACAAAATACGCTTCATCCCAAATTTCAGTGTTCCCACAAAACATATCCCTTACTTCCTGTTTTAACTATATTTAATTTAAAAGGCATCATCGTTAGGGCTATCCCGAATCCTATCTTTAATTATTAGGGATAGATCCTTGATAGAGGTTATTAGCGCCTGTTTTGGCCATCTTTTTTAAACATGTACGAAGCTCACTAGAAGTCAGAAACTTATAGCCTAAAGTAGGTACCGGTCCGCCAATTCCTCTGATATCTCAAGATTCTCTCCGGCATTACAGTTTATGAATCAGTGCCTCCGTATTTGTTTTGATCCTCAGCCACTTTAGGTTGTTTGACGGAAGGTTGGGACGTGTATATATTATATTTTTCGTGAATTCGGCGTAAATCATCAATCTGTCGTTTCGCATCCTTTTGATAGCGTTCCGACAACCGGGTGCGAATATCACGCATTGTTTTAACAGCATCAAAGCTCTTCATATAATACCTTTCTTGGCGAACGGATATCGATGATAGGATATCCAAATTCATTTTAAAAATTCGGAATTTTTCAATAGATTCGAATCCGTTACAACGGCTTTTACTTCCCGTCGGAATGCACTGAACCTGTTATATTTTTCATTATAGTATTTATGCAGTATTTTGGCAGCCTTGTTGTTCTGTCCCATAGCCGTATAAGCCTCGGCAAGAGAGCCAAGCACCTGCGCAGCCCTTGCGTAGGCGCGCCGGTGTTTGTTGCTAACAATGTGTTCAATCCGGCTTTTTCCGATTCTATTAGCCCATTTAAGATATTCGGTTTTATTGGCTTCTGCAATTTTTTTTTGCTTTAAGCCGCTGATGATCTCTTCATAAAAAGAGGCGGCCTTTTCGTCAGCAACTGAAAATCTTTCGGAATAAACACATCGTTGGTTTGCATATCCTTTTAAAAGGGTTCTGATGGTATTCGCTTTTTCGGAATGATCGGAAAGAACCGATAAAACGGACCCGAAAACAACCCCGGCATTGCTATGATATGACCAGCCCACGCTTTTTTCTTTCTTGGCCATGTCAAATGCATCGTGCAGTTGGCCTGCCATCAAAAGGGCCTTGACATATAGGGTTTTTTGATCGCCATCCATTGTTTTTCGGGATTTGAAATGATTTATCACCCCACCGACTTCTTTATCCCTTTCATCCTGTTTAATGGCTTCCCTCACAAGATCAAGCAGGTTTTGATCATTCACTTTGGAAAAGAATCTTTCCCGCCTGCCCATCAACAACACTTTAGTATCATTTAGTTTTCCGGCCGCATCGATAATAAATTCGGAAACACGTTCCCTGAACCTGCCTTGTTTTAATGCTTTCAGGCCTTCTGTGCCTACTTTAACGATACCTTTCTGATCATTTTCCCCTTTTAGGATGTTAAGCCAGAATAAGTAGCCCTGGGGTTGCTTGTTTTTCCATTTTTTCGCCAGCTTTGACACCCCGTCAATCCCTTCAAGGCGGTTAACCGTTTCCAAAAGCAAAACCGCCGCCCGGCCTTTTGTTTCTTTTGTTGCTAAAACGTTTTTCCAGGCCGGCAAAAACGATTCCATATCGGCCATTTCATCCGGCCTTGCATCAATAACATCCTGAAGCAGAGGGTAGTTTTCATCATATTCATTCTCATCATAAGGAACAGATACGTCGATTTCCATAGCTGCGGCAAATGCATCCAGCCTCTTGTTAATATTAGAAGTTTCATAGACGCAACGGCAGTATCTGGCCCTGGCTTCCCTAATATCGATTTCATGCCCGAGTGAAAAATAAGCATTTTCTTTGACGTAACTGATCAATGTGAACAAGGCGTTATACACTTTCCGTGCATCTTCAAGTCTGTCATCCATAAACAGATCTTCGGCAGCATTAAAAAACGATTCCAGCTCGTTTAGCTGATCCTCACTGATATAATCAGGTTCTTCGTCATAATAGTTATCATATCCCCAGTTATCAGGATCATCCCAGTAACTGCCGTCCTCAATGGAGTTGATTCTTTCTTCAATGTTTTCCTTCAGTGCTTCAATATCGTCAAGGAATTGCTTAACCGGCTCTGCTTCAGGTACCACTGCCGATTTTTGACCCGGAAGGCATGATTCGATTTTTTCCAAAAATTGGACTCTGGCTGAGGTTGGAACATCCTTTGCGAGGCTGATAATCACATCTGTTAGCTCTTTAGTCGAAAGGGCACCACAATGTTCGGCAATTGTATCCAGATAAGGTTTCAGGGCTATTTTGGTTTTTTTCATGACTACGTTCACCTTTTTCATCACACTTCCATCTGTTATATAGTAGCGAAATTTTGAATGAAATTATTTAACAGGACATTATTGCAACACCTATAACATTTGGAAAATAATATCTCAAATATTTTACAATATGGATATAATTATGATATCAGACCTTGTAGTGGTCACTGGATGGCAAACGAGTTGATATAATAATAAACGGGCGGATACCTGTGATAGCAGCTCCTGCTCTTGTATGCAATTATTGTTATGGCAAAGGTTAAATCAAAAAAGAGAAAATCCATACGCAAGGCCAAGCTCAATAAACGGCGAAGCAAACTGACGTCTGATACCCAAAAGGAAAGGGCCGATTATTTTTTTCATGAAGCGCTCTGGTATTGGGACCGGATGGACCTTGAAAAAGCATTGACACTTTTAATGAAAGCTTTACGGTATGCCCCCAAAAACCCGGATATGCTTGAAGCCATGGTGGACCTTGGTTTTGAACTGGACCGTCAGGACGTTATGGGCAAAGGGCTTTTAAGCCTTTACAATATCGGAAAGATCAAAGATGAACGACTAATTATATTATGTGAATTTCTGGCAAAGGACAAGCAATACGAACTGGCACTCGAGATTTCCGAGCAGGTATTGGATCTGCTCCCTGAAATAAAAGTTCGCAATAAAAGAAAGATAAGATCTAATACGGAAGAAATTCAGCAGTACTGCCGCTGGCAACTTGAATTTTCACAAAAGCCCACACATTCCCGTGTGGTTCCTACTCTGAAGTCCTCATCTGATAAAACCGTAAAACCTGCAAAGCCGCCGTCCAAACGTGAACCTTTAAAAAAATTGTCAAACAAGGCACCGCTTCCACAAATACCGATTTCCATCGAAGTGGACACCAAATCTTTCACACAGCCCTTGTCCCAGGGGCATTTAACCTCTAATGAAAATTATACCCTGGCTCTTGAAGGCTATCAAATCCGATTCAAGGAATCTTTTGAAAACCTCATCTGCTTGGTAAACCTACAAGGGGTTCATTCTCTATGGTACCAGGAAGAAACGGCTCGCAAGGTATTAAAACGTTTTCGAGGACGCGCCCTGCTGTCAGACGAAGTGGGGCTTGGCAAAACCATTGAAGCCTCCATCGTACTCAAAGAATACATTCAACGAGGAATGGTGAAAAGTGCCCTGATATTAACCCCTACCTCTCTTGTAAGTCAATGGAAAGAAGAGTTACGGGAAAAATTCGGACTTGATTTCCCATCCACCGATGATTCGGATTACCGCGCAAAAGGTGATGGATTCTGGCAGAAGCCTTTTGTTCTGGCTTCCATTAACCTTGCAAAATCAAGGAAAAACTTTTCACAGGTCACCGAACGGGAATATGACATGGTTATCGTTGATGAGGCCCATCACCTGAAAAACCGGAGTACGCTCAACTGGAAGCTGGTCAACGCATTAAAAAAGCGCTTTTTGTTGCTGCTGACGGCCACACCGGTGGAAAACAATCTAATGGAGCTTTATAATCTAATCACCTTGCTGAAACCGGGCCAGTTGAAAACATCTTCTGAATTTCGCAAGGAATTCATGACACGGGGTGATCCCACCGATCCCCAAAATCGCCGCCGGCTCAAAACACTTCTGGGAGAAGTTATGATCCGCAACACCCGTGCGCTGGCTAACATCGGGCTGCCGCCGCGTTTTGCCCATACCATACGAGTAGACCCCAGCAGGAGTGAAAAAGAACTTTACGAGAGAATCACCGGACTGGTCCAAGATATCAGTGCCACGGATGGAACCGGCAGCAAGCTGCTGCTTAAAAACCTGCTGGCCGAAGCCGGATCATCCCCCCACGCGGTGAATACGACCCTCTCGCGCATGCTCAGTAAAAGAGACTTGTTGCTGCATCATCAAAAGGAGATTCAGGCCATAAACAACCTGTGTCGTTCCATGGATGATACCCGCAAAAGCCGAATGCTGCTGAATCTGATACGATCGTCTTCGGAGAAAATAATCATCTTTGTCAAATATCTGGGCACCCTGGACCATTTGTCGGATTTTTTGTCATGGAATAAAATTTCCCATGCTTTGTTTCACGGTGGTCTTAACAATCGCAGCAAGGATGAGCAAATAAAAAGATTCAAGGAGGAAGCGAACATTTTACTGACTACGGAAATCGGTGGAGAAGGTCGAAATCTTCAGTTCTGCCATCAGATGATCAACTATGATCTTCCATGGAACCCGATGAAGATTGAGCAGCGTATCGGCCGCATCCACAGGATCGGACAAGAAAAGGAAGTTACGATTTACAACCTGTGCGCCGCAGGCAGCGCCGAGGATTATATTCTCCAAGTGCTTGACAAAAAGATTAATATGTTTGAGCTGGTCATCGGCGAAATTGACATGATCCTGGGTCGTGTCCGGGGCGAGAAGGAATTTTCCGATATGGTCTATGACATCTGGATTCAATCGGTTTCCGACGCAGAACGGAAAAAAGGATTCGATCAACTGGCCACCCGATTAAAGCGCAACAAAGCTGGCTATGAAAAAACCAAAGCTTTGGATGAGAAGCTGTTTGGAGAAAATTATGAGCTTTGATTCAGATCCATCCTTGGCGCATTTTGTCTACCGATTCCTTGAGAATCGTGGCGCAGTAATAGAAAAAAGCACCAAAGGTTTTGATGCGCTTTTGCCCGATCATCTCTCCAAACTACTTCAAGTGACTGAGATCATTCAGATCGATGCAGATCCAAATTCGGAATCCACTTGGTCCGCCAATTTCGGTTCACCGTTGCTGGAAAAAATGGTGAATGCCGCTTGCGAATCGGTACCATTTGTCGAATGCCATCTTCAATTTGATTATCTTAAAAGCCAGGGATTTGACAGGCTGATCTGGAATCAGTTTGCCTTTCACGGATCAGTGGGCACGGTTGAAAGCTTTGCAGAGGTGCGGACCGAATATTTGCTGCTGACCTGTAAATATCTGGCTCAGAGCGATGAACAAAAGGAAGGGCTTATCAAACTCATGTTCAATCTTGAAACCGGTGCCCGGATTGCGGACATGGAGCAGAATATAGGACTGGCCGTGGGCAAGTTTCAAACCAAAAAAAAACCGGTTAACTGGCAAGATGAAAAAATTAAGAAAATGATAGAATGGGTTGAACGCCACGCACAGGAGGAACTGGCTAAAGAAATCGCTTCGTTTGAGGACAGCATGAATCGAAGGCTCCGACGTGATGTGGCCAGCCTGGAAGAATATTATACCGATCTGGAACAGGAAATGGCCGCGAGCCTTGAAAGACCGGGGCTTTCTTCTCAACTGATCAAGGAACGCCAAGAAAAAATAAGCCTGCTTCCGGATGAACTGGCCCGAAAAACCGACGATTTGTTTAAAAAATACAGCATACGAGTCAACATAAAACTTTGCGGCGCCATGCTAATCCGCACCCCGGCCATCAAAGTTTTGTATCGGGTATCCGTCGGCAAAAAGCAGCAACGCCTTTCCATGATCTACAATCCGGCCAACAAATCCATGGACCCTCTGGTATGCCAAGGCTGCGGCCTCAGCACCTTCAGTGTTCATTTTTGCCGTCACCTCCATCTGCTGTGCCCGATCTGTAGCGCTGAATGTCCTGTTTGTAAGAAATGATTAAATAAACAGTGGTTGTGCCCTGAACAGTAAAGACTTATTCACAATTCATTATTTAATGCCAGAATCACAATTTTTTCCACAGGTTGTTTTTGCTTTAAAACAAAAGCTGATAACGACTTACCGCTCCCCGTCCAAGGAGCTGGAGAAAATCTTGTTTGGTTAGCGTATTCAGCGC
>CAZDAB010000121.1:0-8332 GCA_964502855.1 uncultured Desulfobacteraceae bacterium
GAGCAGCTGATTCGTAATCAGCAGGTAGGCGGTTCGAATCCGCCCGTCGGCTCCACATTTGTTACGCGAATTTCATACCTGGGGAAAAAAGGTCATAACAATATCCTGGAAAAACTTTTTTCTTCATGTCTTTCCAATAAGGCGCTTTTGCAAACCGCTATAGCTTAATTCGGATCATTGTGCAACCGGCGTTTATGCTCTGTGAAACTCATGACTAACGCTATTGAAAAGTGATTCGATATAAACATAATAAATTCGAAAAAAATGAATTTATCTCGTGTTTGACACTTTGTATTTTTTTGAAGTATTTACAGATATATCAGTAGGTTATAAGGACATCGGGAAATAATAAATCACCCCATATTACTTGTCTTTTGGCTCGAATTCTTTGTTGCACCAACAGGTGAATACGTAACTGCTTACAAGATCTATAAATAAAAGGAGTGATTGTGAGTTATAAAATAGGATTTGCCGGAACCGACGGAAGAACACTTCTAAGTGCTGTGGTTACTTCAACGGCAACAAGTGAAAACTATGAAAATGATTTTCAGGGGGTGGTTATTAGAGGAATGCCGGCCATGCCTCCGTTTGCGATGTCAATGCAATGGCCGGTGAAATTTATTCCCACAGCGGATAATTCCAAAAAGGCATATGCCTCTGCTATTATTGACGCCCTCAAAAACGGATTAATTGACTGTGTTGTTCCCATGCCTGAAGATTTATTGCTTGATGGCCTGTTAGATCAACTGGATGAGGTCGGTCTTTTAGATCATATTATTGGATTTACTCGCAATAGTTCATTTATTGAAGGCGACAAAATAGCCTGTAAACATCTTTGTCATGAATATAATATTCCTGTTGCGGATAAGTGGTATGCCGTGGATGCCAGAAATTATGACGAAATTTTGAGGACTTGTCTAATTCTATTAGATTTATATGGCGGGGCTGTTCTGAAGTATCCTTATAGTGCCGGAGGAAAGGGCTCCCGTATCATTTTAAATTCCTGGGAGATAAAAGAGGTATATGACATCTTGATAAAAGATTATGGTAAGAGCTATAAACGACGGTTCGGGAAAAAATCAGAATGGCCGCTCCTGATAGAATCCAGAATGTCAGGAGTCGAAATTTCTTTTATTATTCTTATTGATAAAAACGGCAATTTTCAAATTCTTCCCACCTCCATGGATTATCCGGAACGTTTTCCGGGACCTGCCAGCAAGGACAATCCGATTACCGGTGGAATGGGGAGCATATCACCGCATCCCATGGAAACGCCCGACCTGTTTGAAATGGCGGCCAGCGATATTGTTAAACCTCTGATAAAAGCCTTGAGAGAAAAAAATATGTTACGTCCGTGTCTGGTATACCCAGGCTGCTTTTTATCTTTTGACCACAATATGACTCCGACAAGAATTCGAGTCTGTGAAATCAATATTCGGCCTCCTGAACCCGAATGGCAGCCCATTATTCGCAGAATAAGGAACCTGGGGGCGTTAATCAAAGCGACTATTGAAGGAAATCTGGACCAGGTAACCCCGGAAGTACGATCCGATCAAATTTCCATCTGCGTCGCCCTGGTTACCGGTTCCGGCGGTCCTCAAAGCCAAAAAGGGTATCCCTGGTCCTGTACTAAAGGAGAAGCGGTCCATATTGATCTTGGCTACTTTAAGAAAAAAAAAATACAGGTTATCCCTTCTGCCATGACGTATTCAGCTGAAGAAGGAATTTTTAAATCAGATGGCAGCCGGGTGGTATATTGTAATGTTAATGCAACCGTTGAACCTGGAAAAAGCAGAGCAAAAGCAGCAAAACGACTTCGCCAAAAAATATTGACCGCTTTTGAAATTGGTAAAATCAGGGTAATTCCCCGTGAAGACCCGGAAGGAAACCGGTTGGATTTACGAAGGGATATCGGCAATCATTTCGATATCGCGGAAGAATTACTACCGACAGTACTATAAATAATTTTTACATCAATCATCTTGACATACATATCCATTTTAGCATACCGGTATAAGATAGATTGTATATGTTAAGTTTTTTCTGGAAAAATTAATATGAATGATCCCGATGACACAAAGTTAAAAGCTGAAATTGATGAGATTATGAAAAATATCAATATCATAATTAAAAAGATCGAAAATCTTGATCCTGATAAAAGCAAGGAGTCAAGACAAAATGAAGATTGATGTTCGTTCATATCGCAAGAAGTTAAACCGGATGAAAACAGCAAATATTATTTAAGGAGGCGCCATGGCATTAACTAAAAACGATATTGTCACGAAAGTACACGAAATAGGCTTTACAAAGAAAAAATCTGTTGAGATAATCGAAGCCCTATTGGAAATTATTAAAGGTACCCTGGAAAAGAGTGAAGATGTCCTTCTTTCAGGCTTCGGGAAATTTTGTGTGAAGCAAAAGAAAAAGCGAAGGGGCCGAAACCCTGCTACCGGCGATGACCTGATTTTGAAGGAACGAAAAGTTGTCACATTTAAATGTTCCGGGAAGTTAAGGGACAAGATTAACGGTCAATGAGCCTCCGATTAGATTGTCGCACCCTTAATTTTCAGCAACTCCAGTAAAGCGCAGCAGGCCGTTATTTTTTTTGCGTGCTTTATTGCTCTAAAAGAAATATTTTACCTTTAAAATTTATTTGGGCCGTTACATCAAAGGCTCTTTAGCAATATTCGGGTGCGAAACTTGAGTTAATCTCTATAAAATCCTTTTATCTATCCATTGTGCTAAGCCATAAAAATTGATAGGGATTCAATTTTAATGCATCTGTACAGAAATTCACGCCGGTAATCAGGTCTTTCATCCAAAGAGGCGCCCTTGCACCCGATAATGAAATCACTATCCGTTTGGATGAAATATTGGTGACGGCATATATGATTTGAGCCTTATCATACCTTGCGATAACAAACGCTTTTGGATCGATTTCCAGTATTTCAAAATCCGCATTTGGATGAAAAGCAGATTGCCTTTTTCTGGTTTTAATCATTTTAATATAATTATAAAAGATCTTGGAGCGAAATGTTTCAGGATCTTTTAGTTGTGATAACACCTCATTAACCTGTAGTTTTTCCCGATTGATGGTTCTGGCTCTTTGGGTCTGGCGTAAACCCGTTTTCCAGTTCCGTGAGCCGAGGACACTGTGAATATATGAAGCAGGGACCCCCGGTAAAACGAACTGGATGGCCTGGGAAGCCAGAAACTTTGGTATATGCCAAAGATCTATTTTGCTCTCGGGATTTAACAGGGCATCCACATAAGTGATATTCAACTCATACGGGCTTTGGGAACCATCCGGGTTTCTTTTATAAGAAACGCTCCCCCCGTTCTCCTTCACAATATCAATGAGCTTGTCAATTTCAGGCCGGGATAAAAGCCCTTCCAGGGGGCGCACGCCGATTCCATCATGTGAAGCTGTGAAATTGAAAAACGTATTATGGGGAGAATTTACCCGTAAAGATTTGGCCCATTCGGACAGCACCGTTGAATCCTCTCGAACAAAAGAATAAAAAAGCAACGGTGGCAAAGTAAAATTATAAATCATTTGTGCTTCATTTCGTCCATCGCCAAAATAACTCATATTCTCATGATGAGGCACATTGGTCTCGGTAATCACCAGGACGTCCGGCGCAACAACGTCCAATATTTTCCGAAAAAGTTGAACCAGCTGATGTGTCTGTTTTAGATGAATACATGTTGTTCCAATTTCCTTCCAAAGATATGCAATCGCATCAAGACGGATGGAGGTTGCCCCTTGTTCCACATAAAAAAGAAGGGCTTTTATCATCTTTTCAAGAACATGCAAGCTCTTGTAATTCAGATCGATCTGATCGGGACCGAACGTTGTCCAAACGTGCACGACCTCATCGGAAGTTTTTCTGAATCGGGTTAAAAGTGGTAAGGATCGAGGTCTTGTCACCATAGACAGATCGATTGAAGGATCGACCTCAATAGGGAACTCCTTATAGGTTGTCTTCTCTTCTAAATAATTTTGAAACCACATGCTTTTTGCTGAAACGTGATTGAGTACGAGATCAAACATCAACTGAAACTCACTGCCTAATCGGCGAATATCCTTCCATTCACCCAGTTCGGGATTCACCGTAAAAAAATCGATAACCGAAAATCCATCATCTGAAGAAAACGGGAAAAACGGCAGGATATGTATTGTTGAAAACACATTTTTAAATTGACTCACGGCAAATTGATAGAGTGTTTTTAAGGGAAGCTCCCCCTTTTTATTTAAGGTGTCGCCATAGGTTATCAAAAACACATCTTTCTGAGAAAAATAAACCCTTTTCCGCCCGTTACGATCTGGATATTTCTCGATTAACGAAAGAATTTTATCAAAAGCCAGGTTTCCGGTCTTTGTACCGTAAATATCATTGAGGATGTGTTGAATCATATCAATGTCTTTCAACTTTATTCTCCCGTCTCTATTATGCTGTACGTTTTCTTGCGTTAAGACAAACGATTTCAAATATCAAAACATTACCTAAGTTGAGCGATTTTTTGCGAAGAGATGTGCTGAGATCTTGATGCATAAAGGTTCGCGAAAACCGTCCCGAAAAGACATCGGGATGGATATGTCGAGGATTTGTTCGCCACCGAACTTTGGCGAATTAATCTTCGAGCATAACAAAAAAATTAGGCAAAACAACCCGTTATGAACAGGCACTATCTAAAGGTTAATATCATAAGCCTTAATTTTACTCAAAAGGGAAGGATGACTGATTTCAAGCATCCTGGCAGCTTTTGTGCGGTTGCCGGCGGTTGCCTTAAGTGATCGGGTAATGAGTTTTTTTTCCAAAATCTTCTGGGCAGCCTTCAGGGAATATCCCTCGAATAAGTCGTCCACATGATCTGTATCAGATTCCGCCCCAAGTTCAGGCGGAAAGTGTTCCGGCAAAAGAATCGTATCTTCTGCAAGCACCACAGCTCTTTCGATCATATTTTCCAGTTCCCTGACATTTCCCGGCCAACTGTGCTTAAGCAGAAGGGACATGGCAGCAGGTGTTATCCCTTTTATTCCCTTTTCCAAACTTATATTGAACCGGTCAATAAAATGTTGACATAAAAGAGGGATATCCTCCGGCCGGCTGCTGAGTGGCGGCAGCTTGATCGGTAACACGTTCAGTCTGAAAAACAAATCTTCGCGAAATATACCCTTATTGACCTCCTCTTCAAGATGTTTGGCGGTTGCAGCAATTACCCGAACATCTATTTTCTTTGTTTTTGAATCACCCACCGCTCTGATTTCATTTTCCTGCAACACCCGCAGGAGTTTAACCTGTAAAGACAGGGGCAATTCACCAATCTCGTCAAGAAAGATTGTTCCGCCGTCCGCTTCTTCAAAAAGTCCTTTTCGATCTCCGTCCGCACCGGTAAACGCACCCTTTTTATAACCAAAAAGTTCACTTTCTAGTAAATTTTCAGGTATTCCCCCACAGTTAACGGGGACCAGAGGTTTTTTTGCTCTTTGCCCCGCAAAATGGATACCCCTTGCAATCAGCTCTTTCCCGGTTCCGCTGTCACCATAAATTAACACCGTGGTATTGTATTGGGATACTTTCTCGGCCAGCTTGAATACATCCAGCATGGCATTGCTTTTAGCAACCATGCTGCCAAAACAATAATTTTTTTGAATTTTCCGAATTCGTTCTTTTAACCAAAGATTCTCTCTTTTTAAACTTTCCCGTTCTTCAGCCTTTTTAAGGCTAAGGAGAACTTCATCAGGCTTAAACGGTTTCGATATAAAATCATATGCTCCCTTTTTCATGGCTTCAACAGCTGTATCGATGTTGCCATACGCTGACATCATAATTACAGTCGAGGCCCATAGCTTATCCCTTGCAGTTTCAAAAAATTCCATTCCATTCATATTGGGCATCTTAAGATCACAGAGGATGAAATCGTATAATGTCTGGTCAACCTTCTCAAGAGCATCCGCGCCATCAGATGCTGTATCGACACGGTAACCGGATTTATTGAGTAGAGATGACAGCATGTGACGCATGTTCTCTTCATCATCTATGATCAGCAAACGTTTTGGGGAAGATTTACTCTCATTGGTAATTTTATTATCCATCATTCACATCCGAATTTTCTTTGCCCGTTTCTCCATTCGCTACTTGGGTGGTCAAGGGAAGGTATATGTTTATGGTCGAACCCTTGCCTTCTTCACTGCTTGCTTGGATTTTTCCGCCGATTCCCTGGATGATCATAAAACAGACCGAAAGACCTAATCCTGTCCCCTTCCCGGGTTCCTTTGTGGTATAAAAAGGATCAAAAATATTCCCGAGATTCTCTTTTGAAATCCCGGAACCATTGTCAATATAGCTTATTTTCAACATGTTCAGAGGGTCTGCCGATTCAGCTTGGACAATCGGTACGACCTCGCTGGTTACCCATATTTTACCTTTAAAATGATCCTCAACTGATGAAATAGCATCGGCAGCATTTATAAACAAATTTAAAAAGACCTGTCTCAATTGATTCGGATCAGCCATCACCCTATCGTTTTCTGCAATGAAACTGAGATTTAATTCAATATCGGGCATCAACGGCTGAAATTTAAAAACATCAACCGTTTCTGTGATGATTGAGTGCACTGAAACCGCTTTCAGAGCTTCACTTGAAGGCCTTGAAAAATCAAGGAGTTGCTTGATAATAGTATTTACTCTGTTTATCTCATTTTCTGTACGAACAATAAATTCTTTTTTATCTTCCTCTGAAATATCATTCTGTTTAAGCAATTCAAGATACCCCACAACAATACCTATTGGGTTCCCGATTTCATGGGCAATTCCTGAAGATAATCTGCCCACCGATGCTAATTTTTCCGCTTGGATAATTTCTTTTTGAGCCTGTTTTAAATCAATATTTGCCTTCTCAAGAGACATAACCGTGGTCCGAAGTCTTTCTTTGTCATCGGCAATTTGTTTCAACATGCTGTTCAACGCCTGGGACAATTTATTGAATTCATTGCCCTTCTTTTCATAAAGGAAAAACATCTCATCGTCTTCTCGATATTCTTCGGCCCTTTTTACCAGACTCTGCAAAGGTTTCACGATAATCCTCGATAACCGGTAAAAACCGAAAAAGGAAAAAACAAATACATTGATGAAAATATATATCAATAATATATATTGCGTCCGTCTCAACGTTTTATAGATCCCTTTAAGGGGTAAAACAAGACTCACTCCTGCAACGACACTTCCATTCCTGAGCAAGGGCGCTGATATGATCAGATTCCGGCTTTGCTTCCCTAACATCCCCCAAGTGGAACCCAAAAACCGGGTGGTTTTATCTCCTGATCCAATTGTTTGTCTTGTAAGAGCCTCAATCTCATCTTGCAAGGTACAATTTTCTCCCTCGAAATATACTCGATTTTTCATGGCGTCCAAAACCATTGCGCAAGAAAAGCCTGCATCTTTTAACAATCTGCCAAAATCATCCTGAGAATCTGAGATCGCTGCGATATTGTCCGATTCCGAAAAAAACATTTTATTTGCTTGGATTCCTGATATGAAAATATATCCCCTTGAAATTTCAGATCTAAGAAGGTCCCTTCGTACGGTTATAATCATTACGAAATCTAATAAGATCATTGCCAGCAATAAAAGGACTGTTAGATGAATAGCAATATTTGCTTTTAAGCCCTGAAAAAACACATCAAACCTTTTAACATTCTTGGATTTCTAAAACTTTTGAAAATCAAATTTTGATGAACTCGTAAAAAGTCCGATTTAGACGGTTTCGTAAAAAGTTCAAATTCAAGGCGTGCAAATTTTGTAATCATGAGGCGTACTTATCGTACGTTTAATGATTGCGAAATGCCGCACAACGCAGAAGTTGGACTTTTTACGAGACCGTCAAATTTTAAATGCCGCCAGCTTATGGTATCCACGTTGTGGAAGACAGACGATATCTTTTTAAGATTTTACGTGAAAGTTCCATATAAGTCAAATTGCGTTTACAGAAAGAATCACATTCAGGCAGTTGTACTAAAATATCGTTGAAAGCCTTTGTTATGGGCTCCCTTCTGACCGGCTATGCGCTCAACTATAATCATCGACATCGCAAAAACGGCCATCTTTTTCAAAAAAGTTACAAATCCGTGGTGATTTTTGGAATAAAGAAAAGATGAGCTTCCCGGAAAGACACAATTCTTATCAAAAAAAAACCCGGAATCACTTGACTAATAAATTAGTGATTCCGGGCTATATAAAAATTTTTCGGCAGCGTCCTACTCTCCCACTTAGTCTCCCAAGCAGTACCATCGGCGCAAAAGAGCTTAACTTCCGTGTTCGGGATGGGA
>CAZDAB010000122.1:0-8319 GCA_964502855.1 uncultured Desulfobacteraceae bacterium
CGAAGGGAACATAGAGCTTGCCCACATTCAGATAAAGGGGCACCACATCCTCTCCGTCCAGTGTAATATATCCCTCATCCACGTCCACGGGCTCAGTCTCATCCTCTTCCCATAAAAAAAGCACATGCCCCTTGACATGTTTTACAAGGTCCACGTCGACCGCCAGTTCCACTGTGGCCAGGGTAATATCACTCGAGTCCTCATCATCGGTCGCAGGATCGTCATAGTCATAATCTTCGTAACAAGCTTCACCCTCGATGAGTCCGCTCAGGGTTATTTTATCCGCCCATTTTGCCAGTAACCCCTCTTGCTTCTGTTCCATCTTTTCTTCAATTCGACGGACCCGTTCCGGCAGGCCTTGAGCTTCAAGACCGGTGGGGACCTCTTTGGAAATTTCTTGTTTTGACATTTTTTCTTGTCGATTCAGCTGATCTTCAAGCATCCGGGTTTTATTTTTCAATGCCTTCAATTCTTCCATGAGCTGATAATTAGACATCTCCTCGGCAAAAGCCGGGAATGAAAACAGAGAGCCGCACACAAGTAAACATAACATCCCCTTGATTAATTTTTTCATTAAACCTTTCCTCCTTTTCTTATTCTTACTTAATCTGAAATGAGTTTTTAGTGTTTTATTTCAGCCGATTGAATTGATACGGCGTGTGGACACAGTATCTGCCCCGGTTTTACACCTTATTTCCGGTTCAAATAAAAAGGCGCAAGTGACTTGGTATTGCTACAAGTCCTGTTGCGCCTTCACTTGTTCCGCCTTTTATCGGAACCCGTAAGACAAAAGCCAATTCCGGTGGATCAGCGTATCATTGGTTAATCATCATTTCATGTCCAGAGCCTGGACCCAGATAACTGCATCCTGGGAGAGTTCTTTGCCATTGTGTTTGAGGTCCCCTCCGGCTCCCAGTGCGGCGAATCCCCACCAGCCTGCTTTGGGAATCCCAAAGGCAAACTCGCCGTTAACATCAGCCTTTATGGTCAAGGTAATCAGGGCATCGTGGGGCGCCTCAACTTTAGCCTCTTTGGCAAAAGTATTTCCCACCACATCATGATTCAGGTACTCTACCTCGATTTCCGAATAAGGAACCGGTTTCCCCTTACAGGTGACGATCCCGCGAAAGACATTTCCCACCCACAGGGCATACGGTTTGTCCAGCGGAACAATTTCTACGGGCAAAGGATCGCCTACCGGCCGGTCCCAGTCCGTGGGCGCGCCTGCCACATTGAATATGACCTTGGTGCAATGCTGGATGTATATGTCCTCCGAGCCTTCATAATAAGGTGCAGGGACAAAGTAGAACATATGGTCTCCCATTCCCTTGAGGCTTACATTGGCTTCATATGCTCTACCAGTGTTGGTCAGGCTGGTAAATTTGATGGGTTTTAATGTGTTAATAAGATCCTTTTTCTTTTCCTTGTACATTTCACCAAAGGCTATGGGCGGATGAATCTTGCCTTCTTCATCTTTGCCTATGTCCATGGTATGGCCCGCCTCGAATGGATGCGTAAAGACCAGCTTAAGATTAAGTTTTTTTGATTTCGGAACACTGTCCGGCGAATAGATCATTTGAAAATGGGCATGGGCCGGGGCGCTCAGTGCAAACAACATAACCAGCGATAATAACGATATCAATATTTTCATAATTCATACTCCTTTGTTAATTCGTAACTGTTCGCAGGTTCAGCGTTCACGGTTTGGGCTCATTTTTTTTTATGGATGTTTCCACTTCAAAGCTCACGAATTAACGGTGCAGATTTGTGAGGGGAACCCAAAATTTCTGAACCCATGAACCCATGAACCATTGAACCCTGAACCTCTCAATCCTATTCTGTAATTTCCGAACTCGGTACCTCTACCTTGTGGCCAGGACCGGCATCAAACATGACTGTGTAATCACCTTGGGGCTTTGTGAATGTGAACTCACTGTCTTCATTCATCTTCCCTTTGATGAGAACCTTTCCTGACGAATCCAGAACTCCCATCTCTACTCCGGCAGCCGAAGTTCCATCAGAAAACCCTCCTTCGCATCGAATGGTCCCATCTCCCTCATCCGAACACGAGCAGAGAGGGGTGTGGGCGAATGCAAAGGGAATCACAAGGACTGTGAAGGCCAGGACCGCTGCCAGGACCGTTAGCAATTTTCTCATTATAACACCTCCTTTCTTAAGTAAATTCCGGTTTACTTTTGATAAAACCCATTAATATAAGAAGACTTAACATCAGGATATAAAAAGCGATCATGGTTTGCATTCCGGATAAACCCAGTAAATTTCCGCCGGTAAATACAAGAACCGATAGGCTTATCCCTAAAACCATTGGATAAAAGGTGGCAAATAGCATCCATTTTGTGCTTCCGGTTTCAAGCCGGACCATTAGAAGGGTAGGGATGCAAGGGGGATACATGGCCATAAAGAGCATTATGGCCAGCGCGTGCAGGGGCGTCCAATCCTTCTCTTTTCCCCTTATCCTCTCTTCAAGTGTTCCCTCTTCCCCCTGGGGCGACTGGTAGATACCGCCTAAGGTGGCCACACTGCTCTCTTTGGCGGCAAATGCACTCATAAGGGCAATATTTATCCTCCAGTTAAAGCCCGCCCATTGGGTTAACGGCTCTATAAAACGTCCGGCACGGCCCATGAAGCTTGCAATAATCGTCTCTTCTTTTTGCTCCCTTCGGAGCCTGTTCATTGTCTTATCAAGTTTTTTATAAGCGTTATATGCATTCTTCGCATGGTTATCTTTTATAAGTTTGCCTTCTATTTCATATTTTCCCTTCTTTACGATGTTGAAGAATTCAACATTTTTTGTCTTGAATTTTTGGTCAATGGCCTCCATTGCTTCCTTGCTTTTAGCTCCCATCTTTGCTTTTTTGTAATCATTCCAGTAGGCGGTAAATCTAATTAAGTTGTCGCCGGTGACAAGATCGGCATAGGGGCTATTCTTTCCTATTTTTTCAAAGAAGGTCTGTTGTGCCTGATCGGCCTGACTTATAAAATGCGTTTTTCTTTCTTTGCTTAAACCGGGAAAATAGATAAGCGCATATACAATGGCAGAGACCGCAATAACGATGGTAATTATCTTTTTGACAAACAGCCATGTCCTTTCCAGGCAACGACGAAGCACAACCTGTACGGTAGGTATATGATAGGGCGGCATTTCCATGACAAATGGCGCACTCAGTTTTTTTCTTAGTACGGTAAGGCTTAAGATCTTGGCTACGGAAAGCGCTACAATTATGGTAATTGTGGCAATAAAAAACATGGCGATTCCCTTATATGCCGTAAAGAAAATGCCGATCATCAGCACATAAAAAGGAATTTTGGCGAGACAGTTCATTAACGGAACGATCATGATAGTTGCCATCCTGGCCTTCTCATCCTTCATGGCTCTGCATGCCATGACCCCGGGTATGGCGCAACCGCCCACATACAGGCCGCCGATGACCATGGGAAGAACAGACTGTCCTTGAAGGCCGAAATGTCTGAATATCCTGTCCAGGATAAAGGCCATCCTGGCCATGTAACCGGTATCTTCTAGGATCGCGATAAGCGCAAACAGGATGAGAAAGATGGGGATATAATTGAGCACGGCAATGGTTCCGTCCACGACCCACAGGGAAATGGAACGAAAAAAAGGATCAAAAACAAACCCCTGGGAAGGGAGCACCCATGCAACAAGGTCCCGAAACCCGGCAAGCACGGGCCAGGTGTAGGAGGTGATTTTGTAGCCCTGGACTATGGCGAGCTCATACATGATATAGATGGTGGCGGCCAGGATAACCGGGCCTAAAAAGCGGTTGCAGACTACCCGATCGATTTTGTCTGTTATTGTTTTATCGAACGCTTTCTTGCGGGATACACTTTTTTCGACGATTTTCTGAGCCTTCATGTGACGCGCCACAGCGATCACCTTTTTCGGCGAGTTTTTGTGCTTTCGAATAAAGTCACTGCTTTGTTCTTCTACCAATGCCATGATCAGGCCGCTTTTTTTCGAATATTCCCTGACCACTCTTTGTGCTTCTTCGTCGTTTTCCATCAGCTTTACGGCAAGCCAGCGCAATGGATACCGGCCGGAAAGATCAGGATCTTCGGAAAGCCTTTTTTCAAGGGCACCGAGTATTGGTTCCAGGGCCTCCCCGTAGTCGATGCGAAAAGGGACAGCCTCGCCCTTTTCCGAGTTTTTCCGGATCGCTTCCTTTAAATTTTGTTTGCCTTTACCCTTGTTTCCCACTGTGGTGACTACCGGCGCTACCAACTCACGGCTTAGTTTTTCCGTGTCGATGTTCTGGCCCCGTTTTTCGGCCACATCCATCATGTTGAGATTTATAATAAGAGGAACTTCCATCTCTGCCAGTTGAAATGACAGGTAGAGATTTCGCTCTAAGTTGGAAGCATCCACTACATCAACAACCGCGGCGGGTCTGTATTTAAGCAAAAAATCCCTGGCAACCCGCTCTTCCTCGGTATAGGATGTAAGACTGTAGGTTCCGGGAAGGTCAACCAGTTCAATCCGTGCTCCATCCTGACGGAAAGAGCCGCTCTTTTTTTCAACAGTTATGCCGGGATAGTTGGCCACATGCTGCCTGGCCCCGGTGAGCATATTGAAGATCGTGGATTTACCGGAGTTGGGCTGCCCGGCCAACGCAACGACGATGTTATCAGATTTACTGTTCATAATAGATTCACCTCTACTTTTTGGGCCTCGGAATGGCGCAGGCTGAGATAGTAGCCCTTGAGTAAAAACTCAACCGGATCCACAAGCGGCGCGTTTCGTATAACTTTTATTCGGGTTCCCGGAATAAATCCCATATCCAGTAGCCGCTGTCCTATAATACCCTCTGAAATGATATCCACAATTTCGCACTCCTGACCCTGCTTGACCTCGTCTAATGTCATTTTTCATTTCCTCCCCAAAAAACAAAAAGGCGCAACCAAAGCTTCATACAAAGCTCCGAGTTACGCCTTCACTTTCTCCGCACCTGTTAACGGCCGGAGACCGTAAGACATTCCTTGTAAATTTGAAAATCCTAATTAAATTAGGTAGGGCTAATATTCCAACAACAAAACGATGTCAAGTCTTTTTTAAAAAAAATAGATCTCACGCTTTGCCTTTGTTCTCTTCTACAGCCAGTACAGCCAGGAGCCCTGAAATCTGCGCTGGTATAATCCGGCAGATAGAGAGAAACTCCTTTGTTGAATCATAAATAATATAATAAATCAAATATGTTATTGCTGTGGTGAGATTGGACTGGATGTGGAAAGTGTGCCTACACAAGACCGATTTTTTCGAGAAAATTTTTGTGTATTCTTAACGGCAACTCACTATACGGATAAAAGCCACTGGTCATCTGATCGGTTACGGAGTTTGGCCACATAATCGGTACAGGTTTTCGTGATCCGGTTCCGTTGCCTTTCCGGTATTCAACTTGTTTGCACAGTTTAAGAGACAAAGCCGCCAGATACACTGTTTTGATTTACAATCCAGGCAGCGGAAATCCGCCGCGCACACCTGTCCCGCCGCCAGCAGACGGTTGAGGGTTTTTGCGTCCACTTCCACGCGTACCCTTTGTTTACCAACGATTGCCATATCAAAACCTCCAAGCATATCTTATTATTTTTCCGCTTATTTCAAGACTCCCGACTTATACATTAATAAAATTCTATCCAATCTCTTTATTTGTTGTATTCTCAAATTCGTTTTTCTTACCGCTGCAAGTACATTCCTTACAATTTCCGTTGCACCAGCAGGGGGCCTTTTGGGAATTAACAATGACCCGGCTGCCGTTTGGCGCAATTTCAAAACCCTTTTTACCTTTGAAGCACAGTCGATCTGGCGGCAGGACCGCGAGATTCAGCAGGCACTGAAATGTGTTGCAGCCGAATGGGTGTATCTGGCCCATGTTACGAGTATCGATAAACACTCGTCCTTTACCGTCGTATTGATCGTGGATCAGATTGATCAACTCCCAGGCGGAACTCCCGTCAAAATCCCCTTTTGGTTGAATGTGAAGGTTGCCGTTACTCTTTTTGAATTGGATGTGAAAATTGTTGCTCATGAGCGTTACCCCTTGAAACCTATCTGCCATCAAGATACAAATATACGAATATAAGATTAATGAATTCAGATGTTCTCGTTCATAATCATCGCATGGAATGTACGATAGTTTATTCGGTAAAATCTTTATGTGAAGCAGGAGGTTCCGAATCAGGTTTGCTGTCACATCTGAACCTATCCATGAGAATCTTTTGAATTTCCTTTCTGACGGGATTCCGGGTTCCCAACCGGGATCGACAATTGATCAGGCCGCAGCCTTTGCGTTTAAGGCTGTTAATAAAATCCGGAGACCACGCTATTGATTTTCGACCGGACTTGCTATGCATGATTTTGCTCCTTGTTTTTTAAATCGGTTGGTTGATACTTGTGACCTTCCTGATGGCCGATGTTACATGTTACGACCAAATAAAAAGGCGTAGCTCGATGATTTTTTGATCTTGAGTTACGCCTTCACTTGCATCCGCACTCTGAATTGGCCGGAGTCCGTAAGACATTCCTGATTTATTTATTTGGATTCAATCAATACCTGTGTAAGTTTTTTGCGCAACACCTCCAATCTTTTGGATTTAAACGCCTTCCTGCTTTCTTCCAGAACATCTATGGTCTCCATGATGGCCTGTTTTAATCTGTTTTCATTAGAAGAATTGGTGGGCAAAACGAGCTGCTTTACAGTCTCATCGCCCACTTGTTTTTCCAATAAAGTGGTCATGAGGTAGCGCTGCATATCTATTTTCTGATGAAGCTCTTCAGTGCTCCTGTTAATGACAGTGAAAAGATCTTTCTTACCGGCAATTTCCATATTAGAGCGCCTTAGCTAAATTAGATAATTCTAACTTCAATGGCAAAAAAAATTATTCTACAATAATTTTACTGGCCATGCCGTGACCGATGACCAGCCTGGAATCTTTTAGGCCAACGATAAGCGGGCCGTGTCCATTCCGATTTAAGACCCTAAGCGTTACGCCCGGCACAAGCCCCATGCTGTAGAGCTTTGATCTTATTCCTTTTCCTCCGGTTATATCTATAAGCGTAACCTCTGTATCTGGATCAATCCTGCTGAGAACCATTGTAATTTTCCTCCCTGTTTTCCATGGCGTCTATTTTCTCCTTGAAACCGTCTACAAATTCTTTCATGTGCTCCAGGCATTTTGCCCTGTCTCTGCCCTGTTCGGTATACTTATCAAAGCGATCAAGCCAATTTGCGCCGGCCCGGGGACAGGACTGAACAAATTCCATAAAGGCTACGAGTCTGTCCAGTGTTGAGGTGCTGACGGCATGTTCCATCATACAGGCTTCTTTATCGGCTATTGCGGCATCAATGTTTAGGATATCCGTCAGAAAACTGCGCAACACACAGTGTCTTCGATGAATTTCCTTGCCGACAGCCCTTCCATTATCCGTTAGTTCCAGATACTCATATTTCTCGTAGTCGACCAGTTTCCTCTTGCTGAGGGTTTTGAGCATACTGGTCACCGTGGGCATCCGGACACCCAGCCTTTTGGCAATATCTCTGACCCGGACCACCCGCTTTTCTCTGTCCAGATTAAATATGGCCTCCAGATAATCTTCCATGGCCGGGGTCAGTGGTTTTGGCAAGGTATTTTTACCCCTTTATTTTCCATACAGCGTCAACATATTGCTTAGACGGTTCTAATAAAATTTTAATTTCCTAATTAATGTTTAAAAAATCCTTTGTCAAGCTTTTTTTGTCAAATTTTCATTTTTTGCCATATTTTGATCTTAAAGTTGAAAATGTCAATAAAATTAAATAATTGCTATTTGAAAAATTCTGAAAACCCTTTGACGGCGCTTTGGAGATTTGGTTGAAATTCTTGTGAAAGATAAATAGTCCAAGCTTTCCCTTTCTTTGGACTTTAATCGGGCTACCTCTTGAATCAGCCTTTGCTGTTCAAGTTTTCTCTGTCGGCTGGTTCATGATTATGTGAGAACCTTGGCGACCTTTGAAAGCAAGGACGTTCGTAATGCCTATATAAAGCTTCTGAGTTATTCTATAGATATTTATTTGTCTGTCCGCCATTCAGTCGTCTTTAAAGCCTTTCTAAATAAGCCCGCCTTCTTCAGGGAAGATATTCGCCCTCCCCGCGCCTTGCCATGCGGGCGCCTCGACTCCTGAAAATGTAAATTTATTTCTTCGCGAACCCTTAGTTGGTGACTTCAGACAAGGCATCCTCTTGCATCAACTCGCTCTTTTTGCAGGCTGCCGCTTCGGGTGATTAGATAAAAATGATCGTACAGAT
>CAZDAB010000123.1:0-8241 GCA_964502855.1 uncultured Desulfobacteraceae bacterium
CGCATTTTGAACACAACCCACCATAATTCAATAACGGAATAAACCGTTTTGCGCGGCAAGCGCCGGAGATGGGATATAACCCATTAATAATACAGTTCATTATTTTTAGTTCACGGCTGTGGCACGCTTATTGCTGTATTCTGAGGGCAAAGAACATGGACCGGACATCTTCAACAGGATGAGTTATAGAAATTCCGAGACGTTAAATTATTTGGAGGCAAACCAATGATTGCAATCCTTAGGTTGGATGATTTGGATTATGATATTTTGAATAAAATAAAAAAATAAAAACAATGGATAATAAATTATATATACAATCATTTTCAGTAGGACAGGTACGCTTGCTGTTATTCATTTTTGTAGTGATTACGGGTGTATCTATCGCCTTGATTTATGATAAAAAAAGGCTCGCCCGAGCTGTGGATAAAAAACCATTGATCTATAAGGTCATGATCCCTGAGTCATTGCCTCAAAAGCACTCTGCCAACAACACGGAACACAGTTTGCCATTCCCTGACAGGTCACCCATTAGCGGTAAGAAAGCCGAACGTTTATTACACCCGATTGTAATTCAAGCGGCCGGTCGCTACCGGGTTGATCCTGCTCTTATAAAAGCCATCATTATGGCGGAGTCCGGATACAACATCAGAGCGATTTCTAAAAAAGGTGCAAAAGGACTTATGCAGCTCATGCCGGCAACCGCCCGGGCGCTGGGTGTGGAGGATGTTTTCAACCCCAGGCAAAACATAAGCGGCGGTGTCCGGTACTTTAAACAACTTGTCAACCAATTTGACGGAGACATCAAACTGGCTCTTGCAGCATACAACGCCGGGAGCAGAGAAGTCAGACATTATCAGGGGATACCACCTTTCAAGGCCACCCGGTACTATATCAAAAAAGTCTTTAAATATTATCAGATTTACAAGGTACAAATGGACAGAGCTTAGACGGTTATCAAATGGTTATCTTTCAATAATGGCTATGAAAATTAACTATTAACTCCCCTGTAATTTATTATTTACTGCCTGCTATTATTATGTAATAGGTAAAATTTACAATTGGCTATATGCCCGCAGCTTCAAGGCGCAGGGTGTGCAGCCGTAATAAGCTACTGCGAGCCCTTATTGTAGCCTATCCTATCATCTATCGCGATGAATCGGAGGATTTTCTAATGTCCAAGAAACCAACCTATGAAGAATTGGAACAAAGGGTTAAAGAATTAGAAAAAGCAGCCAATGACCGAGTAAATTCAGAGAAACAACTGAGGGAGAGAGAAGAGAAATATCGATTTATAGTGGAAAACTCTAATGTTGGTATCTTTATTGCCCAGAACGGTGTTTTAAAATTCTCCAATATCAAGCTTCAGGCGCTGCTCGGATATCCTGCCGATGAATTGGTCAAGATCCCATATAAAAACCTTCTCCATCCGGGAGACAAGCATCTCGTTAAGGAAATGAAAGAAAGAAAGCTTCAGGGTGAAAAACTCAATAGTGTTTATTCTTTAAGGATAATAAATAAGGCTGAAAAAGAATTTTGGGTTGAAATTAATTCTATTCCCATATCATGGGAAGGGCGGCAAGCTACCCTTAATTTTGCAAGAGATATAACACTTCAAAAAAAACTCGAAGCCCAACTCCAACAAACCCGGAAAATGGAGTCTATCGGCACCCTGGCCGGCAGTATTG
The DNA here is from genome assembly GCA_964502855.1 of uncultured Desulfobacteraceae bacterium. Lineage (GTDB taxonomy): Bacteria > Desulfobacterota > Desulfobacteria > Desulfobacterales > UBA11574 > S5133MH16. The sequence goes on from CAZDAB010000123.1 coordinate 1,686, forward strand.
CCCATAAATTTAACAACTTGATGACGACCATTATAGGAAATGCTCATATGTTGTTGATGTCAACAGGCAAGGATGATTTTTTGATGGAAGGGCTGGAAGATATTAAATCCGCCGGCGAGAGGGCAGCTGATTTAACCCGGCAGATTCTGGCCTTCAGTCGTAAACAGATGATCCGGCCGAAGGTTTTGGACCTCAATGAAGTACTGGCAGGTATAGAGAGTGTGTTCGTTCGTTTAATTGAAGAGCACATAGAGTTGAAAGCGATTTATGAACCTGCCCTAGGATCTGTAAAGATGGACCCGGCCCAGATTTATCAGGTGGTCATGAATCTGGTCAATAACGCCAGGGATGCCATGCCCAATGGAGGCACACTTACCATTGAAACCGCTAACGTTGAGTTAGGTAAGGACTTTTTTGACGATCATGGTATCAAAGAACAGCCCGGATACTATGTGATGCTTTCAGTAACCGATACCGGCACCGGAATGGATGAACGGACTCAGGAACATATGTTTGAGCCTTTCTATACCACCAAAGAGGTCGACAAAGGTTCCGGATTAGGCTTGTCTACGGTATATGGCATTATCAAACAAAATGATGGTTTTATACAGGTGGACAGCGAAATTGGACGAGGCTCGACCTTCAAGATATACCTGCCTGTAGTGAAGGACGATCCTGGGGCAGAGAAAAAAGAACTGAACCCTGAGGATACATCCAAGGGCTCTGAAAGCGTTTTAATCGTGGAAAATGATCTTTCGCTTCGCAAGCTGGTCTGCAAGGTTCTTGATAAATACGGATACCAGGTACTGGAAGCGGCAAATGGTGAGAAGGCTTTGAAGGTGGCAGGTGAACACGATGGCCCGATTCATCTGTTGATTAGCGATGTGGTGATGCCGAAGATGAGTGGTCGTGAAGTTGCGGACAGACTGCAATCACTTCGACCGGAGGTTAAGGTTCTTTATATGTCAGGGTATACGAACAGCACCGTATCTCATTACGGCGTTTCGGAAAAAGAGGCCAATTTTATCAAGAAACCTTTTACACCGGAAGGTCTGGCGCTAAAAGTACGGGAGGTGATGGACAAGAAATAGAATTAATTTCGTGCCATAGGTTACGACTGGGGTGGTGAAAATCGCCGTGTATACAGATGGAATTTTAATCCGCCACCGAACTTTGGCGGATTAATCCCATTTTTGTTCCATATCTTAAGGTTTCAGGTGTCAGGGGACATGTAGGTTTCAGGTGTCAGTGTTCAGGTTTCAGGTCTGGCGATTCCTGACACCTGACACCTGAAACCAGGCATACGGAAAGGAATAAATATTGGATATTTTTTAAAGCCATATTAAGGGTTGATGAGTTAGAGAAAAAGGCTCGTGAGCGCGCGAGACTGGAGGAGCGAATGCAATGTACAACATAGAACAGGAGGATGAGCGCAAACATGTGGAAACGGCGTTGAAGGCGAGCGAGGAAAAATACCGAACCCTTCTTGAAACCACATCGGAAGGATGCTGGCTGATAAATCCTGAACTCAAAACCATCGAAGTTAACGAGTCACTTTGCAAAATGCTCGGATACAGTCACGATGAGATACTTGGCAAAACACCCTTTGACTTCGTAGATGATGAGAACCGAAAGGTTTTTATTGAGCAAACTTCAAAGATATCCACAACACATCATCGAAGTTATGAAATTACCCTGAAAAAAAAGAACGGTGAAGACCTGAACACATATTTTAATGCCACAACAATCAGGGATGAATCGGGCGAGCTACAGGGCTCCTTTGCATTTATTACGGATATCACCCACATGAAGCAGACAGAACAAAGACTGAAAGAAAGAGAAAAGGAATTAGAAAGAAAAAAGACTCGTCTTGAAGAAATGAACTCAGCTTTAAAGATTTTGCTGAAAAAAAGAGAGGAAGATAAGAAGGAGCTTGAAGAGAAAGTAATGACCAATATTAAAGAATTGATTCTGCCATATGTTACAAAACTAAAAAAGACAGGACTTAATCATAGCCAGGAGATCTTTGCAGATATCATTCAGTCAAATATTGAAGAGATTGTTTCACCGTTTGCACACAAACTGTCCCACAAGTATCTGAATTTTACACCCGCCGAGATCAAAGTTGCGCACCTTGTAAAGCAGGGCCTTCGCACAAAAGAGATAGCCGGGCTATTGGGCTCTTCCCCTGAAACGATCGCCCATCACAGGAAGAGTATGAGAAAAAAACTCAAATTAACGTGCAAAAAATCAAATCTGAGAACCCACCTTTTATCCCTCAATAATAGCTATGCAGATTAAGCATTTCGTTTCCTTGAGACGGTAGCTTTCCCGGATGCAGTTGATGACATGTGCCTTATGAGTTGTTCGATCAATCATTCTTTTTCACCCTGGAGCACATCATGTAACACTTTTCCCAATGATAGGGGTTCAAACGGCTTCGTCATCATACCCTTAAAACCGTATTCCTGAAAATTAGCCAGAACCGGGTCATCGGAGTAACCGCTGAAGACGACGGCTTTAACTTCAGGATCTATCTCCAGCAATTTGTTAATCGCTTCCTTTCCGCCCATTCCGCCGGGGACGGTCAGATCCAGGATAACGGCATCATAGGGTTTTTCAGTTTCTTTGGCTTCTTTAACCATCCGAATCGCCTCAGCACCATTCTTTGCAAATTCTGCTTCATAACCCAACATCGCCAGCATTTTCCCGACAATTTTCCTTAACGACGCCTCGTCATCCATCACCAGGATCCTGCCATGGCCTTTTATTGGCCAAGTTTCTTTTTTTTCGGGGACTGCTTTTTCAGAGGCGGGCAGATAGATATGAAATGTCGTACCAACCTCCAGCCGGGATTCCACCGCAATGTGTCCGTCGTGCCTTTTGATGATGGAATAGGCCGTGGCAAGCCCGAGACCGCTTCCTTCTTGCTTAGTTGTAAAATAAGGGTCAAATATATTCAAAAGATGCTTTTGTGCTATGCCCACCCCCTGATCCGTGATGGAGATCCTGATATATCGACCCGGCTTACCCGGCAGGCCATGCTTGTCTTCGATTATTAGATTCTCTGCCGCGACCTGAATGATCCCCCCCTTGGGCATGGCCTGGTTTGCATTGATCACAATATTATTGATGACCTGACTGATCTGACCAATATCAACCTCAGCAGGCCAGAGGCCTTCTGCCATCGAAAGTTCGCATCTCGATTTTGAGCCTCGCAGCACAAAGGAAGACGATTCTTTTATGATATTTTTGATTGAGGCGGTCTCTTTTAACGGCGCTCCCCCTTTGGCAAAGGTCAGTAACTGCCGGGTCAGCGTCTGCGCCCTCGCTGAAGCCGTCTCCGTCTCGCTTAACAAGTCAAACACCTCATCCTCAGGTGTTACCTGACACTTGGCTAAGGAAACATTGCCGAGAATCGTTGTCAGGATATTGTTGAAATCATGAGCAATACCGCCCGCAAGCACCCCCACGGATTCAAGTTTCTGGGCTTGTTGTAGTTGAGTTTCAAGTTTCTTGTTATCTTCCTCAATTCTCATGCGATCGGTAATATCCATAACAATACCTTCGTAATGTGTGATATTGCCATTTTCATCCCTTCGTATATATGTCCTATCATCAAGCCATTTTACTTCTCCATTTTTTGTTATAATTCGATATGGCTCATGATAAAATTCTTTCCTTTCTTTTTCTTTACTGAAGGTTGAAACCTCTTCTACAACTCTTTCCAGGTCATCAGGATGAACGGTTTCCGCATAAGATACTTTGCCTGAACTAAATTCGTCCACTGTGTACCCAAATAATTCCTTTACATTATCTGATGCAAATTCAACCGGCCATCCCTCGGCGTTTTTCCACAAAAAAACGACTGCGGGACTTCTGTTGATTATACTGTAAGCCTCCAGCAGTGCATGCTCCGCCTGCTTGCGATCGGTGATGTCCTGCCCCTGGGCGATTGTGGCAATGACCTTAACGCCGTCCTCGGCGAAGACATTAGCCGAGTTCCAGAGTGCTGTTCGTACATCACCATCCTTGCGAAGAATCGGAATCTCCATCGACTTCCAGTATTCACCACTCAAAGTGTGTTGGATCTTGCCCAGTGATTCGTCCCGGCTTGACTCAGGGAGGAGTATGGACAGTTCCTGCCCAATGACTTCATGGGCTGAAAAACCTGTCATGTGCTCAAAGGCGTGGTTAAACCGGGTAATCTTTCTCTCTGTATCCCAGACAATGATCGGCGCATTGGCATAGTTGAACAGGTTGTTCAGATAGTCGCGTGCATTTCGCAGCTCCTCCTCACTCTTGCGCAGCTCCTCATGTGCCAGTTTTTGTGTTACCGCCAACAGATCTTCACTTTTTTTAAGGGCGTGTTCTGTTCTATGCCGAATCATAATATTGACCGACAAGGCGATAACCAAGACGATTAATGCGGCAAATAAGATACCGGTTGCTATGATTTCATTACGGTATTTCAGGAAAAGCGATTCAGGCCCAAACAGTATAACGGCTTCTGCGGGAATATTTGCTTTCGGGATCTTGAATTTTCTGAGAAGACGATAGTCCAGAATGGGAACATCCGGACTGTTAAATAAAATGGGAAGGGAGGCTGCCGATTCTCCCTTGAGGATGCGTATGGCGTACTCGGCACAGCGTTTACCTTGTTCCTCTCCATAGACCATCACGCCACCCAGTACACCGTGGCCGAGGTCATTATCCCAAAATGAAAAAATTGGGGACCTGCAACTCTCTCGGATCAGTGTCCAGTATTCCGGGATAGAAAACCATTGACCATTTTTGTCCCGATGAAACGTGAACACAAGAACGGCGGAATCCGGCGAAAGCCCGGTAAGGCGTTCTTGAAGTTCTGTGGCGGTGATGTCGTTCCATAATTCAAAGGAGACCTTTGCCGCCGGCAGATTAGAAACAGCTTGTTCGAATTTCTCCAGGTTTGCCCGGCCGGTGGGGGTTCGATCATTTATGACAATAAATTTTTGAATGCTCGGCAGGATACGGCATGCCAAGGCAATGGTCCCTTTGATGTCGATATCCTCCGTAATACTGGTTATGCCGGTTTGTTCGCCGAGCAGGTCTTTGTTAAAATTATTTATGCCGCAGAACACAACCGGAACATCGGGAAAAAGCTTATGGCGTCGTGACAAAATGAATGTTAAGGCATTATTATCCGAAAGGAGAATCACGTCAAAGGCGGTCTGTTCGTATTTTTGGCGGTAAAAATTCTCCAGATAGGCGAAGGAATCGTCCGGCGGATGGCGTTTGGTGTCCATGTATTCGACATGGATCTCCAGATCCATGCCGGAGTTGTTTAAAATCGAAAGCATGCCGTGCATGACGTTGTCTGTCCAGGAACGTCCCTGATCGTATGAATGCAAAATCAAAACCTGTTTCTTGGTTGCGGAAGCATGACCTGGCATCATCATGAGACAGATAGACAAATTCAATAAAAAAAAGATCATTTTTTTGCTAATCGGACGAATTGGTGGCATTGCCCGGAATCCTCCAGCGGTTGATTATTTATTTGTTTTTACTGACTTCATATTTCTTGCATGATTATGAACCTGGGGCTTCGCTTTAAAAACACCACTTCCCTATTTTCGTCGATGCCTTAAGAGATTCTTCAAGCTGTTTTAAAAACTTAACTCTCGGTATCTCCCTTGCACCAAAACGGATAAGATGCTCGGTTGTAAGCTGGCAGTCTATCATATCAAAGGATAATGCGTTAAGATATTCAACAAGTTTTACAAGGGCTACGTTTGAAGCATTGCTGATTTGGGTAAACATGGATTCCCCGAAGAAACATTTTCCCAGAGAAACGCCGTATAAACCTCCGGCCAGCTCTCCCTGGTACCAGGCTTCCACCGAATGTGCAAAACCTGATTCATGGAGCTTGCAGTAGGCATCGATCATATCTTCAACGATCCAGGTTCCTTGATTATTCTGCAGTCGAATTTGGGCGCACTGGTTTATCACCTGAACAAATGCGGAATCCATGGTCACCTTGAAAACTCCTTTTCTTATAATTTTTTTCAAAGTTTTTGAGATCTTGATTTCATGAGGATACAGCACAAGACGAGGATCCGGTGACCACCACAAAATCGGTTCATTATCCGAAAACCACGGGAAAATGCCCATACGGTAAGCAAGTAGAAGACGCTTCCGGCTTAAATCACCACCAACAGCCAGTAAACCTTCTTTGGAGGCAAGATGTGGAGGGGGGAATGCTATTTTATCGGTTAAGAGAAAGACAGGCACTAAATTAGTTCGCTTCGCTCACAATTGGAATGTTGGAATAATGGAATACTGGAATATTGGGTTCTGGGAAAATGGGTTATTGTAAATTTGCTTTCGACAAAAATTAAATAGATGGATAACATTTTTGCTAAAACAACATTCCAATATTCCATTCAAAAGAAAAATTCCGATGCCTTTAAATTCACTATATCTTCAACTAGTTGCAGAAGTTCCGAGACGTAAACTTAAAGATCAACTTGTCGTTCTCCGTATTAATAAAAACCTCGCCGCCTTTTTCAAGCCGCCC
>CAZDAB010000124.1:0-8236 GCA_964502855.1 uncultured Desulfobacteraceae bacterium
TTCTTTTTATGGCCCAAAAAGCCGATTTGGCGGAAAAAACCGGCGGCAGTTTCGGTTCTTACACGCATATCGGCAACGGACCGAAAATTATCCACGATACCATGGAATTCGTATTCGAGATGAAAATGGCGGGCTTGGGTGCATTTAACGTCAAGGAGCAAATTCTGGACTCCGGGAAAGGTGAGGAGCCCTGCCGCGCCTTTGGAAAGGCTTTCGGTAAAAAGGTCGGAGGGTGAATTTCCCCTTCGATCCCGATGTTTTTATTCTTATCGATTAATGAATTTGCTATAGGTACGTTTTCATCAGGCTTATTACAAATGATAGGATTTTTTCATCAGGTTCAAGGAACTGGATTCCCGTTCGAAACATTCCGAAATCGGCAACATTGCAGTAAACGACCTTGCCTTTAACACGAATTAAATCATCCTCAACATTGATGGCCATTAGTAGAATATCTTGCCATTCGAAAGAGTTATGAGTTTCTATGAGGATTCCCCCTTTACTTATATTTATCGTTTTTCCCATGCCCTCCTTTATTGGGTTGCCGTTATCATCTTTATAAACATAAGTTAAGAGGTTGTGTGTTTCAACTCTCGGGTGCTTTCTTCTCTCTGCTGGATTCAAGTTTCTACTCCTTCCAGTTACAGGGCTGACCGAACCAATAAAAACACCTCATTTTTGCAATTTTTGTCTGGGTGTCTGCAACAACACACGCCATCATATGAATACCGCTAACGATTGGGTTTGTAAACCTTGTATTAAAAAAAAGAGCGCAAAATCAAGATTAGGCTTTGCGCTCTGTTTACCTTTTGATATGAGATGATTTTCAGGCCACGTCCTTGTTATAGCAGGTGAGACAACATTGCAAACAGCGGTTTGATTCATAAAGGGCTTCTTCTTCGCTGATAACAAGATCTGCTTCAACAAAGGATTTAATCCGATCGTCCACCGGAAGTTCCGGCATCTTTGTTCTTTCGGATTTTTCTATTCCTTCAACCGATTCAAAGATCGACACCGGTATATTATTCTTAAATAATGTTTTTTCCGGCGGCGTTATTTTTTCGCCGGTAATGTACAAATGAATCGAACGGGCGGCTCGTCGGCCTGCGCCGATCGCAGAGACCACCAGGTCAGCGCCGGTAGCGGCGTCTCCGCCGGTAAAAATATAAGGTATGCTGGACTGCAGCGCCACCGGATCTTCAGAGTCAATGGTATTCCAGCGGGTAATATTTAAATCCTCATCCAGACGTTTGCTTTCATCCTTGAAAAAGACATCCGGACCCTGTCCGATGGCGGTAATCAGCATATCGATTTCCATGAGGGTCTCCGAACCTTCAATGGGCACCGGACGGCGTCTGCCACTGGCATCCGGCTCGCCGAGCTCCATCTTCAGATATTCAAGTCCGGTAACTTTGCCTTCCTCATCACCGATTACACGGGTCGGCGCCGCCAGAAAAGTAAATTTTACGCCTTCATGTTCGGCAGCTTCGATTTCAACCATATTGGCCGGCATTTCTTTGCGGGTCCGGCGATACACAATCGATACTTCTTCAGCACCCAGGCGAATCAGAGTCCGGACACAGTCGATGGCGGTGTTCCCGCCTCCGATCACGACGCACTTGTTGCCGACAAACGGCCGACGGTCTTCATTACCGTCTTCCTGCTGCCATAAAGCGAAATGGGTCAGAAAATTAATTCCGGTGTAGCAGCCTTCCAGGTCCTCACCTTCAGCACGCAGGGTGTAATCTTTCCAGGCGCCGATACCCAAGAACACGGCGTCATATCCTGCAGCCATAAGTGATCCGATGTCAAAGTCTCGGCCCAGCATCACATTGGGTTTATGTTCAATCCCTATGTTTAAAATCCCATCGGTTTCCCATGCCAGGACCTCTTTGGGGAGTCGATATTCAGGAATTCCATACCGAATCATACCCCCGAGTTTGGGCATGGCGTCAAAAATCGTAACGTCATGACCCAGACGACGCAAGAAAAAAGCACAGCTTAATCCGGCCGGACCGCCACCGATGACAGCCACTTTTTTGCCGGTGGAAGGAGCTACGGATACGGGAAGACGACGTCCTGAATTCATTTCATAATCGGCAACAAAACGTTTCAACTGATTGATGGAAACCGGTTCGTCTTCAATGCCTCTGCGACACTTATTTTCACAGGGATGGGGACAGACCCGGCCGCAGGATAACAGTAAGGGATTTCGTTCCCGGATCGTGTTTACCGCGCCTTCGTAATCCCCGTTCTTGATTTGGTAAATATATCTGGGAATATCAATTTCAGCCGGACAGGTTTGCTGGCAGGGGGCAATGCGATCGTCATACTGATTGAGATGGAGCAGTTTCTGGGACATGGTTTTGATTTCCATGATATCCTTTGGACAGACTTTTTCACATGCACCGCATCCCACGCATTTCATTTCGTCAACAACCGGATATCCATGAGGCCCCATCTTAAGAGCATCAAAAGCACAGGCCCTGACACAGTCGCCCAGCCCCAGACATCCTACCGGACATTCTCGTTTGCCCCCATACAAGGTGGCAAGGGCCTGACAGCTGTTAATACCCATATAATAGTATTTATCGGGTGCCCGATCACCGCCCGTACAGGTATTGTAAGAGAGTAAAGGTTCGGCCGTACCCGGATCCACGCCCATGATGGCGGCAATATTGGTCGCAGCTTCAGCGTCGGCAACAATACAGACGCTGGGAGGCGCTTCTCCGGCAACCACGGCAACGGCAGCAGCAGAGCATCCGGTATATCCGCAACCCCCGCAGTTTGCACCGGCCATAAATGCTTCTACCTCAGCGATTCGGGGGTCCTCATAGACATAAAAAACTTTTGAGGCAACACTCAACATGGCCCCACATGCTGCCCCCAGACCCAACATAAACAAAAGAGCTGTTAACACAATGACCTCCTATTGTTGACTATCCCAAAATCCACCGCCTAATTTTACGAATTCCTTTATTAATAAGGTTCTATGGCAATTTTGCTTGCACCCAAGTATTACATCTAAATCTTTATAAACCTATGGTTTATAATACTTCTACAATTTTGGTGGTGAATTTAGGTATCGCTTTACGATTGAAGATTTACAAATCCTGTGATTAAATGGTTTGATTTTAAATCTTCAATATTCGTTTTCAATAATAAATGCCCCGATCTTTCAATCATCAATCGACAATCATCAATCCTTACACCATCCCCTTAAAAGCAAAAAATGTGAGAGAGAGAATTCCGGCGGTGATCAGGCCGATGGACGTATCCTGGAGCGGCTTTGGGACCCTGGCCAAAAGAATCCGTTCACGGACACCTGCAAAAAGAATAAGCGCAAGGCCGAAACCCACGGCAAATCCAAACGATGCAACAAGGGATTTCATAAAGCTTAATTCTTCATCGATGTTTATAACACAAGCGCCCAGCACCGCACAGTTTGTCGTAATCAGCGGCAAGAAGATGCCGAGTCCGGCATACAGGGCGGGAATGCTTTTTTTCAGGAACAACTCAACAAACTGAACAAGGGATGCAATGACCAGGATAAATGCGATGGTTCTAAGATATACCAAATCAAATCGCACCAAAAAAAGATGGTAGACCACCCATGTAATGGCTCCTGCCATAACCAGCACAAAAACCACTGCCATGGCCATACCCACAGCGGTTTCCATTTTCTTTGATGTGCCGAGAAACGGGCAGTTCCCCAAAAACTTGGCCAGCAGAATGTTGTTAACAAAAATGGTGCTGATAATTAAAGAAAAATAGCCCAGTTCGCTCATTTATCTTCTCCTCTTTATTTCTCAAACAGGTTCATAATGCAAAGCATCAACCCGAGACAAACAAACGCACCCGGTGCCTGAATCATGAATGTGAAGGGTTGATATGAAGCCCCGAATACCGATGCCCCGAAAAAAGTACCGGTTCCGAAAATCTCCCGTATCGCACCCAGCGCGGCCAGGGAAAGGGTAAATCCAATGCCGATGCCCAGGCCGTCGGCCATTGAAGGCAAAAGACCGTTTTTGGATGCAAATGCTTCGGCGCGTCCCAGAACAATACAGTTAACAACAATCAGGGGGATAAACAGGCCCAATCTGAGAAACAGTGGATAGGTATAGGCCTGCATCACCAGTTCCACCACAATAACAAATGTTGCAATAATGATGATAAAACAGGCGATTCGCACTTTTGGCGGTATAATGTTCCTCAATGCCGAAACCAAAATATTTGAACATAACAGGACAAATGTCGTGGCCAGACCCATTCCGATTCCGTTTTCCATGGTTGTGGTGACACCCAACACCGGACATAGACCCAGTACAAGCCGAAACGGTGGTATTTCCGCCCACAGTCCTTTGGTAAATTCCTGAGTGATCGTTTTAGCCATCTTTATCTCCCTATTTGTTAAATTCCTTTATTTTTTCAGAAAGCTGGGGTTTCAGCTTTTGATACACATTGCCGGCATCGGTCGCGGCCTTACAAACCGCCCGGGAAGTGATCGTAGCGCCACTGATTGCATTCACCTGGCCACCGTCATTCGTGACTTTAACAGGTTCATTGATGGAAAAGCCTTTAAATTGAGCGGCGAAAGCGGGATCATCCTTTGACATTGCTCCCAGTCCGGGGGTTTCACTGTGGGTCGTAACTTCTATGCCGACAATCTTTTCGGTGACCAAGTTGACAGCCACCATCAGGCCGAGATCACCCCCGTACCCTTTTCCGGAACTTTCAAACGCAACCGTATTGGCCTTGCCGTCAAATATCCCGACGAAGAAACTTCTTTCAATGTCGCCGTCTAATATTTTAAACCGGTCGGCAATGGGATCATTGGATGCGCCTTCCAGAATCTTCTTGATGGCAGGTCCTTTTACAAATTCAAGCTGTTGTTTTTCGATCTGAGCGGCCGTTCCATTCCGGAGGCCGGCAAGCAAGCCACCGGAGAAGGCGGCCAACACGGTAAGGACGACGACCATTTTTATCAATTCACGCATGTTAAACAACCTTTCCAAGCGCTTTGGGCCTGATTTTGTCCAAAAGTGGATTTACAAGGTTCATTAGCAGGATAGCAAATACTACGCCATCAATATAGGAGCCGATATTTCTTATGAGCACCGTCATTATCCCGGCGCCGGCGCCATAAATAAGCATGGGAATAAAGTTGACCGGTGAAGAAGAATCCTCGGTTGCCAGAAAAAACGCTCCGATCAGTGTATAACCGGTTAAAAGATGAAAAACAGGTCCTGCGTAATGGGTAGTATCGGACACATTAAAAAACAGAGCGGTTATAAAGACACCGGCCAGAAATGATAACGATATCTCCCATCTGATAACCCCTCTGATGATAAGATAGATTCCGCCGATGATAAGGCCCAGTCCAAAGGTTGCTCCGATGCCTCCTGACTGCTGACCCATTAGAAGGTCGGCCGGGCTGAAATCGGATATGGCGGATACACCGAAATGTTTCAGTGATGCAAGGGGATAGGCCATGGCAAAACCCAGGTCATAATTGACCAGAGCTTCATTAAAATCAAAAAAATCTTTCCAGGACACCATCAGTATCGCCAGTCCAATAAGGACCGGGTTAAAAGGATTTCCGCCGATCCCGCCGAAGATCTGTTTGCCGATCACCACCGCAACAAAGGTGCCGGTGATAACAAGCCACCATGGAGATGTTGCCGGCAAAAGCATGCCAAATAGAATGCCGATCTAGGCTGCATTGCCGTCTCCGATGCTGATCGTTCGCTTTGATATTTTATTAAACAGCAGTTCCCAGACAATGGCAGAGGAGATAGAGAGTGAAACCACGCCCACCGCAGGCATGCCATAGCTTATAAAACCAAACAGCACCGCAGGCAGCGCAGCAATTATCACATTATAACTCCGGGCGGTTATTGTGCTCCCATCATGCCAGAAAGGAGCGTGTGAAACGATGAATTTTTTCTGATTAATCATTTGTCGCCTCCGCTATACTGATCCGGCCAAGTTCATACTTCGCCAACTTTATATAATGCAAGATCGGCATTCTCGATACGCAGACAAAGCTGCAAAGACCACATTCAACGCAGGAATAAAGATCGTATTCTTCTGCGGCTTGTTCATATTGCCCAGCTTCCAGAAATCGGACCAGCATGTTCACCGGGATTTTTGCCGGACAGATGCGAATACATTCTCCGCAGTTAATGCACGGATAGTTTGAAACCAGAGCCAGGTTTTTACCGTCCTGAATCATAAGGGCATCGGTATCGGGTTGAATGGGATGATTCTCTGAATAAATAGAAGAACCGGTCATGGGCCCGCCCAGGATAATACGGTCTTTTTCATTTACGGTAACATCGCAGGCGGAAAAAATGTCTTGGACCGGTGTTCCGATCCGGGCCGATATCATTACCGAATTCCCGTCTTTTTTGATAAGGTTGAACTTTTTGAAAAGCGGTATGTGGCCCTGGTCAAACGCCGTGCCGATGGAGGCCACCGCCTCGGCACTGACAAAGCATACGCCCATATCTTCACAGTTTTTTCCGGCAGGCACTACTTTCCCGAGGGCGTTTTGCATGATCATTCGCGGAAGTGTCGCGGGATATTCTGCATCCACAACGCTTACCTGGGCGCCACTTACGCCGGCATTTTGCATCAGATGCTCGGGTGCGGCCATGATAATGTTTTCAATTCCGGTGATTTGTTTTAAAATACCCACTCCCTTTGCGATTGCTTTTTCATCGGATATCAGGGCATGCTGATTGGCGGTAATTAATAAATCACTATCAACTCCGCAAATAACGATGGTATCTATGGAGGGTGAGGTGCCGCCATTGGAAAAGAGACTTGCCGGTGGGTTGCCGGGAATAAACGACAAATAAGCTTTGGCAATATCCATGGTGGGTTCCACGGACAGGGTTTTGAATTGTTCATCCCTCTCCTCATCTTCAGCAACATCTATGGCAATGGCGGTATAAGAATGGCCAAATTCACCCAAAAAGGAAGATATGGAAGATATGGTTCCGGTAACGCTGGAGATGACATAGGCATCACTGCCTTCATAAAGAGAAAGCTTCTGACCGGTCTTAACCGTATCATCTTTTTTTAATAACGCGGCCTTTTTTTGGCCGAACGGTTCATAGGCTTCGTTTAATAAAAGCGTAACCTTTTTTGAGGTTGGAATTTCTTTGGGCTCCGGCAGGGTAATATCCAGAGCTTCATATTCTATCCTGGGTTTTGCCAAACCGATAAAGGATCTTTTTATCATCGTTTAACCTATATTGTTTTTCGGTATTAAGGTGATCGGACACAAAAAAGCCATCCCCGGTAACGATACGGCGAACGGCTTATGAGACATGACACCAACTGCATCTATTTTCTTCCGGGCCGGCGCCACTTTCCCGATGACATTCCTCGCATTGGGAATGAAACGCATCCGTCTTTTTTATGATTTCTGTACCTTCGATCTCATCAGCCTCATGACATTCCATACAGGATGCAGGGAATTTCTGACCTTCCGCCGGGACTTGGTGACAGTCACCGCAGGCCCGAAGTGATGCTTTCTCATCTTCGGGATGATGATGGCAGTCGCTACAGGAAAGACCATACCCTGCTTCCGAAGCATGTGTTTTGTGGTCAAATAAAACCTTTCCTGCAATGCCCTTGTACATTATTCTAATTGGTTGGTCCGGGGTTTTGGCAGGAAAAGCTGCATAGCTTATAACACCCACTAAAAATAGAATAATAATAAGGCCGTAAGCCAATTGCAGTTCTTTTTTTGGAGTCATTTCAGCAAAATCCTTTCAATATCTTTAAATATAAGGTGGGCGTAAAAACCAAGAAGAGTGCCTACCATAATGCAAAACAGCTTTCAAGTTCTTTTTTTATGGAAAATAAAAAAATATGGTATTAAAAATAATATATATAGGATATTAAGGCATTTATAAAACTGTTTCAGGGTTTGGTAGATCTTTGGATTTGGGTTTTTGGTACGGTTTATAGTGAATGAAGTTATGGGGAGTGATTTTTACAGAACGGAACCGTTGTGGGGAGCCACGGACACATGGAAAACCGTTAATCGGAACTTAGAGTGCCTTATCCGGCGTCATGGTTCTAAGATGGACCGGGCGGTAGCTTTGGCCCGGGATATACAGGTTCGGCTGGAGTCGATTTTTTCTCTTCTGGACGACCTGTGCGCGGTTACATGCCCCTGGTGCCCGGACCACTGCTGCCGGGTAGCCAAAGTCTGGATTGA
>CAZDAB010000125.1:0-8184 GCA_964502855.1 uncultured Desulfobacteraceae bacterium
ATGATTGCGAAATGCAGCACAACGCAGAAGTTGGACTTTTTACGAGACCGTCAATCTTAGCGTTATGTTCAAAGAATAATTCGCCAAAGTTCGGTGGCCAATAAATGCTCGGAATATGCCAATAAATTTCAAAGAACATTTGATTGTCTTCACCCGTTATCCGGAACCGGGAACCACCAAAACACGACTTATTCCCCGGCTAGGGGCAGAAGGGGCTGCAGATCTTCAGCGCAAAATGACGGAACACACGCTGTCACAGGTAAAAAGGTTATCAACACGACGTGAATTGGCTGTAGAGATCCGTTATCAGGGTGGGGATAAAAATTTAATGCAAACCTGGCTCGGTCAGGATTTTGAGTATCGCCCCCAGGGCAGTGGTGATCTCGGACGGCGTATGAAACGTTCTTTCCAAGATGCCATTAGAGCCGGTGCAACCGAAGCTGTGATTATAGGTACCGATATCCCGGAGTTAACAAATGTTATCATTCGAAAAGCATTTGACGCCCTTAAACTAAAAAATCTGGTGCTGGGTCCGGCCAAAGACGGCGGCTACTATTTGATTGGGCTGCAAAAGAATTCTCTATCAAAAGCCATCCCTGATTTGTTTAGCGGTATAAACTGGGGAGCAGGTGATGTTCTCGAAAAAACAATAGAAATTGCAAAACATTCGGGATTAAGTTTTACACTGTTGGACGTATTAAAAGATGTAGACCATCCTGAGGATCTTATCATCTGGGAACGGTCACAAAATACAAACACTACTGTTTTTAATCCCAATCGCATCTCAATTATCATACCGGCCATAAACGAAGCGGATAATATTGCAAATACCATAGAAAGTATCGGTCCCGGGGATAAAAAGGAAGTCATTGTAGTGGATGGGGGAAGTAATGATGATACCGTGTCGATTGCAAAATCACTGGGTGCAAGAGTTATCACCAGCGCCCCGCCACGGGCACGGCAAATGAACCGGGGCGCCGATCAAGCCACCGGTGATGTGCTTGTTTTTCTTCATGCCGATACACGGCTGCCCGAAAAATTTGAAGACTTTATTTTTAACAGCTTCAAACAACCTAAAATGGTTGCCGGCGCATTCGAACTTCGTATGGATTCCCCTATGCCGGGCCTTCGGCTTATTGAGCGCCTTGCAAACTGGCGCTCTCGATTTTTGAAAATGCCTTACGGTGACCAGGCGATTTTCATTTCATCCAGGGTTTTTCATCAGATCGGAGGATTTCCGGTTATTCCGATAATGGAAGATTTTGAACTGGTCCGGCGTTTGCAAAAACAAGGAAAAATAGTAACTTTACCCGTACCTGTTTTCACATCTCCCCGCCGCTGGCAAAACTTTGGCATATTGAAAACCACGTTAATCAACCAGCTGGTTATTGCAGCGTATGTTATGGGTATTGCCCCGGAGGTGATTTCACGATGGTATGGCCGCAGCAAAGATGTATCCGAGAGGAGGTAAAAAATGTACGATTCGGAATTTGAAGATATTACGGCCCTAGAATTGAAGCAGTTTATCAAATCCCACAATGAAAAAGAGTACCTGCTTGTGGATGTCCGGCAGCCGGATGAATATACAAAAGGCCACATCCCGGGAGCCAAGTTTATTCCCTTGAATGAACTCTTATCCGATTTTTCCGGTTTGCCTGCAAACAGCGATGTTATTTTCTACTGCCACAGTGGTGGTCGCTCTATAGCTGCAGCATCCATGTTTTCTGAAGAAGGTCTTAGTGAAAAAACAATATACAATCTGGAAGGAGGGATCCTCTCCTGGGAAGGCAAGACCCTGAAAGGATTTCCCAAAATACAGGTCTTTGATAAAACCAAAGGGCCTGTGGAACTTTTGCTTACCGCCATGGATTTGGAAAAAGGGGCCTGGCGATTTTATACTTATATTCTAAAAAACTTTGCAGTTGATCCGATTATTCCTACCTTGGAGCAGTTGTCCAAGGCGGAAATCGCACATGCCAGAACCGTTTACGGGTTCTGGGAAAAAGCGGTAAGCACTCCCATGGCCTTTGACCAACTCTACGAAAGCCTTAAAGGAGAAATCCTTGAAGGTGGGGAAAACCTTGGGGAGGTGCTGGGATACCTTAAAAATATTGAGGGAAACCCGTGTCTGCGAATTTTAGAACTGGCCATTCACATGGAGTACGCTGCCTTTGATCTGTACAAAACCATGGCCGAGCAAGAAAAAGATCAGACCGTACGGGACAGCTTTTTAACCATTGCCCAGGCCGAAAAAAGCCATATGCGAATGCTGGTTCGCGCTCTGGATCAGTGCGTTTGATGCCGAAATCCGGACACTTGTTAACGGTTACAAATCCCACATCTATCATGAGACAGTTGTGTTTCACTGTGTCTCTATTGGTTTTGCTTTCCCTGTCAGGGAAATTGAAGACCATTGATAACCTATTGAAGTTCCATCTAATTTATCGAGCAGCAATTTATTGTATTTGGCATGGATTTTGAATTGTAAGTTTGCATAATTCTGAAATCGCTTTAACAGTCGTATTTGGAAGGATGTTGTGTTTGTTGAAAATTTTATTTCTTTGAAAGGAAATCTATTATGGAAAATGAGATTCATGTATGCAAAACTTGCGGAAAAGTAACGGAGGACTGCGGTCACCTGTGTGATCCGATGGCAATAAAAGACGCATATGTTTGTGACCATTGCGGCCTGGCACACAAAGATCCCAGACATATTTGCAAACCAAAACTGCAACACATCAATTTTGTTTGCATTTCCTGCGGGCGTGTGGCGGAGCTGCCCAAACAGCTTTGCAATCCAAGAGATATTGTTCTCATGGCAAAGCAAGAAGCTCCAACGAAAATAATTTAACCTAAAGATCCTCTTTAATTTTCATATAAGATTCAGGTAATACCTGATCTAAAAGACAAACGGCGGCTCTGTTTAGAGCCGCCGTTGTTATTTCGAATTTTCAGGATTTGCAGGGTATCAAAAATCGGAGGACGCAAAACAACCCGTCAAATCGCCACAATTTGCCCGATAATACACCCCCTTTTCCAAAAAACCTCCGGCTCGTGCAAAACTCAGGTCATAAACTTTCTCCAATAAATACTTGCCGTTTTGATCCTTCCATGTTAATGAGTGTTTCTTCAGTATATCATTAGAGGTTTTTAAAAAAACGAATCTATTTCCAACCTGATTCAGTAAGTCCTTATATGACTCATTAAGACTCAGATCCCGTCTTTAATTTGAACCAGAGTGTATGAGCCTTTATTTTTTTGGGAGCATTTGGAGAAGTTTTTAATGCCGGATAAACCGACATATGAAGAATTGGAGCAAAAGCTCAAGGAGTTGGAAAAACAAGTCGGCCGCAGGGACGTGTTAGAAAGAAGCACCAAAGGAATTCGTGAACATGCTGAACCCATCGTGGCAATAGTTTGTGAACCCGTGCTGGTGCTGGACGCTGAGTTGAAAGTGATATTTGCCAATAGATCTTTTTATCAGGTTTTCAAGGTAACACCCCGAGAGACCGTTGGGCAATTATTATATGATCTGGGCAATGGACAATGGGATATTCCCAAACTGCGAGAACTGATTGAGCACATACTCCTCATGGATGCCCTTTTGGACGGCTATGAAGTTGAACATGAGTTTGAACATATCGGCCGGCGGGTGATGCGACTGAACGCCCGAAGGATATCCGGAGAAGCAAAAAAAATATCGTTGATTTTTCTGACATTTGAAGATGTGACCGAGCGCAATTTGGCGGAGATGAAACTGAAGCAAAGTGAGGGACGCCTTGCGCAGGTTGAGCGCATTGCCCATCTGGGAAACTGGACGTGGAATATTATAACCAACGAGCTGGATTGGTCCGATGAGATATATCGAATTTTCGGACGGATACCCCAGGAATTTGAGGTTACCTATAAAACATTTCTGAATTTCGTACATCCGGAAGACAGAGAATTTGTTAATCGGTCTGTTGATAACGCCTTATATGAGAATACGCCATACCGAATCGACCATCGTATCATTCTATCGGACGGCAGGGAACGCATTGTTCATGAACAAGCTGAAGTTATCTTCGATGAAACCGGCAGACCGATTCAGATGATTGGCACGGTACAGGAGATCACTGAATTCAAGCGGACAAAAAACGAACTCCGAAAAAGCAAGACCATGCTCCAGTCGATCTTTGACGGGATCTCAGATCCGCTTATCCTCCTGGGAGAAGAGCTAACCATTCATGCTATTAATCGGCCTACGCTGGATTATTATATGATAAAAAACGCTGACCAGGTTATCGGAAAACCCTGTTTTGTGGGATTAGGCAACCAAACCGAAATATGTGAGGGATGCACAATCCCTGGGGCAGTATCAGAGGGGAGGGAGCAAAAATTTCAGCGCCAAAGTCTAAAAAATTCGGAACGATTCGAAGAGGTTTCATTATACCCGATAATAGATAATAGCGGCAACATTGAGGCCACCATAGTTCGCATCCACGATATTACCGAAGAGAAGCGGATGGAAAAGCAGCTCATACAGAGTGAAAAACTGGCATCCATCGGGGTCCTGGTATCAGGGATAGCCCATGAGATCAATAATCCGAACAATTATATTTCCGTCAATATTCCGATCTTAAGGGATTATATTAATACGGTGATACCTATAATTGATGAATATGCTGAAAAGCATCCGGATCTGGTAATATTACACATGCCTTACGCTGAATTTCGTGAAGATATTTTTGAACTTTTAGATAATATCCAACATGGCTCCAGGCAAATTAAATCCATTGTTAAGGACTTAAAAGTATTTTCAAAACCGGACCAGGATAAGCCAATTAAAAAAATTGACCTGAAACCCATGTTTGAAAAAGTTGTTGCGTTTTGCTGGAGCAAGATTAGAAAAACCGTAAAAACCTTTAATGTCAATATTCAGGAAAACTTGCCGGAGATTCTTATGGATTCTCAACCTCTGGAGCAGATTTTGATTAATCTTTTGATCAATGCCGCAAATGCCTTTGATGAACCGTTTGATGAAAATTCACAAGTCGATCTGGTGGTTTCCATGGATGATTCAAAAGAAAATCAACTGATCATTGAAGTCAGCGACAATGGCAGAGGTATGGATGAAAAAATCATAGAAAAAATATTTGATCCTTTTTTTACGACCAACCCATCACAAGAAGGAACCGGGCTTGGAATGTACATTGTCCATAATCTCATTGAGAAAATAGGTGGACGTCTTCAAGTTGAAAGTAAATTAGGGGAAGGAAGTAAATTTTCATTGATACTGGATATTAGATAGTGTCCATCCATAAATGGTAGATTTTGGTTTCCGGCAAGGCCCGAGCGAGTTTTCAACCGCAGGCATAGCGCGCTATTCCGATGATTGAAAACAAGCGAGAACGCCGCCGGGGGCCGAAAGATGCCGTTTATGGATGGACAATAGTTAAGAATTGGGGGGTGCTTGCAAAACCGAATAATAGCCATAGACGACGATCATACCTTTCTCAAAAGCATGAGAAGGGCTCTGATCACTTCCGGCTTTACATCCATTAGACTTGAACATGACCCTAAAAAAGCGGTTTCAGCTTTTAAACAGGGGGAACCCTTTGATATTGCCTTGATTGATGTATCTATGCCGGGTATGGACGGCCTGGAAGTTCTTGAAGTCATAAAAAACAACAGCCCTGAAACCGAATGCATCATGATTACGGCTCTGGATGAAGCGGGGACTGCAGTCGGTGCCATGAAAAGAGGGGCCTATGATTACCTTGTGAAACCTGTTGAAAAGGATGATCTTGTTTTATCAATCAATCGTGCTCTTGAAAGAAAGCGTCTGTTTAATATTACGGACATCGGCAAGGGAACTCGCCCGCCGGAACTTTTGCATGAACATGCCTTCAAATCAATTATCTTCGGATCTGAAGATGTATTGAAAATATTAAAAGAAGCCGAACTTCATGCGGCAAGCAATATTCCAATATTGATTACCGGAGAGAGCGGAACAGGAAAAGAACTTCTGGCAAGAGCGGTTCACGCGGCCAGTCCAAGGTCAAAATCCGTGTTTACTCCCGTCAACATGGCCTCGCTCACGGGTTCCCTTTTTGATGCCGAATTTTTCGGACACACAAAGGGAGCTTTTACAGGAGCTGAAAAAGATCGCACAGGCTATCTTGAGCACTCAAACAAGGGCACGCTGTTTCTGGATGAAATAAGCAACCTGCCAATGGAGCTTCAGGGAAAGCTGTTGCGGGTCTTACAGGACGGAGAATATATAAAGCTCGGAACAGACACCCCACGGAAAACGGATATCCGTTTTATTGCCGCAACAAATGAGGACCTGGAAAAACGGATGGCCAACCGGAAGTTTCGAAAGGATTTGTACTACCGCCTGAAAGGAGGATGGCTTCACCTGCCGGCGCTCAGGCAAAGAAAAGAAGACATCCCTTTGCTGGCCAACCATTTTTTGAATGAGTTTCTGGGTAAAGATAAAAATACGGGCATAGAAGAAGAGGCCATGACTCTGCTTTTAACTTATGATTATCCGGGGAATATCAGAGAGCTGAAGTCCATTATCGAATCGGCCGTAAACCTTGCCCAGGGACGAAAAATCTCAAAAATATTCCTACCCGACACTATTCAAAAGCAAAAACCAAAAACAAAACCGAATCATCGGCCGGCAACAACACCGGTAGTCCCTCTTGCGCAAATGGAAAAGTCCTATATCCTTACCGTTTATGATCACACCGGAAAAAACAAGTCCCAAACCGCAAAATTGCTCGATATTGCCCTGAATACCCTCAGAAAAAAACTCAAGATCTATGAGTCTGTTGATTAATGGTCTTTTCGCACAATCTCTGCGTTATGCTCAAAAAATTAATTCGCCAAAGTTGACGGTTTCGTAAAAAGTCCAACTTCTGCGTTGTGCTGCGTTTCGCAATCATTCAACGTACGATAAGTACGCCTCATGATTACGAAACTTGCACGCCTTGAATTTGAACTTTTTACAAAACCGTTTAAATCGGACTTTTTACGGGTTTATCAAAGTTCGGTGGCGAATAAATCCTCGGAATATCAAATATATGCCTGCCTGTCCCGTAGGTCCCCGTGGAAGTACCGGGACAGGGCCGGCAGATCGTACCGGGGTGGTTATTTTTTTCGCATGCCTTGATCTTGAATGAAAATCCTCATTAATCAACAGACTCATCTATGGTGTAACCTAAGAGTGTTGTTGCAGGATGAATTTTGAAGTCAGCAATCGTTCAAATAGTGATTATCAATTTTTGCATAGTTCGATAATAATTATCTAATAATACAAGTAATATTGTATTTGAGCGTGCAATTTTTGCACACGGGGACGAATCGCTTACAGCAAGTCTGAACATATCTCCGGAGGATGGTTTGCCGCTCTATCCTTTTGATTATTCAGCGTTTATTACCGACCTTCCCGTCCTTCTTTCCTTTTGGCATGCTTAATGCTTTAAGAAAAAAAGAATTTCTGTAAAATAACTATAGTATTTGTCCGAATAATGTTCCGTCTAGAAGACAGTATCCAGCATATAAACTTCCGAACGAATCCATTACCGATAAATAAAATTTCAGATCAAAATAATGTAGGGGGGAAAGTTACCATGGATCATGCAAACAAAGCCTATTACCAACATAAGAGCAGTCGATTCTGTGGTGCTGACATCTTGCCTTCTGAACTGCTTTTTAATCCTCAAGATTCCAACGCCAGGGTCTTAAAAAAGAATGGTGACAATCAAACACCTGGGGAAATTATATCATTCAGGGATATTTCAGATTATGGCAACCGTAAAACAGGAGATAAAAATACGTCTAATTTTTCAAGAATTATCGGTAGAGACAGAAAAATGATCGAGATTTTTCGGCAAATTATCAATGTTGCCGAATACGATTATCCGGTTCATATTTTCGGTGAAACCGGCACGGGAAAGGAACTGGTCGCCGAAGCCATTCATAAGGCAAGTTCCCGCAAAGACGGGCCTTTTGTACCGATCAATTGTGGAGCTATGCCGGAAGGGCTTGTTGAAAGCGAACTGTTCGGACATGTGAAAGGTTCTTTTTCCGGCGCCATTCGTAATAAAAGGGGAAGATTTGAACTGGCGGACGGCGGCACAATTTTTTTGGATGAGGTTGCTGAACTTTCAAAGCACATGCAGGCAAAGCTCTTGC
>CAZDAB010000126.1:0-8175 GCA_964502855.1 uncultured Desulfobacteraceae bacterium
TTATATCATAAATTTATTTAGCATGACTTCGTAACGTGAAAATCGGTGTTAAAAACAGTTTAGGTAAGATTTATGTCCAATATGGATTTATCAAATCTTCAAATATGGTTAGAGCCGCCTCAGCACCGTGTCCGGCAGCGGTTACGATTTGCTTGTATCCTCCGGCCACATCTCCGGAAGTATAAATTCCCGGAATATTGGTTCTGTATTGATCGTGCTTGATGTAACCTTCCTCAGTAAGCTCAAGCCCTATTTCTTGTGCCAGGCCTACGGCAGGATCGTAGCCTATGGCAATAAAGACCCCGCTCACAGGCAAGGTTGAGAGATCTTCAGTTTTATTATTGTAAAGCAGAACTTCTTCTACATTATGTTTTCCCTTGATCTCCTTGACTTCTGTATTGAATAAAATCGGTATGTTGTTTTGAATAAGGTTTTTAACCAAAAAGTCCTGAGCTCTTAAGTTGTCTCTTCTATGGACCAAGGTTACATGAACACCGATATGATGCATATGAAGCGCTTCGGTAACGGCGCTATTTCCGCCGCCGACAATGATCACTTTTTTGTTTTTGAAAAGCGGGCCGTCACAAGTGCTGCAATAACTCACACCATGTCCGGCAAGACGCGATTCTCCGGGCACACCGAGATTCCTATATGTGGCTCCGGTTGCTATCAGCACTGCCTTGGTGTTGAACCTTCGTCTGCTGGTTTGAACGATGATGGGCTTTCCGGCTTCAACTCGCATAACTTCTTCTCCGGGAAAGATCTGCACATATTCCAATGCATGCGTAACCATGATGTCCACAAGCGTCTTTCCGCCCACCTGTTTAAAACCGGGATAATTTTCGACAATGGGAGTTGTTGCCACCTGACCCCCGAGAACTCCCTTTTCCACCACCACCGTTTTGAGGCCACTACGCGATGCATATATACCGGCACTAAGCCCGGCAGGGCCTCCACCCACGATAACCAGATCCGTTTCCACTTCCTGTTCATCGCTTTCAGGTATGAAAACCGCCTGCTCTTCCATTCTATCCAGAGAGAGCATAAAAAGCTCTTCCGGCTGGGCGCCCTGGGCAATCAGGATATCATTGGCATATGTCTGGGGAACAGATTGGGCCGAATATTGGGTGGCAAGTTCCGGATTCGCCTGAATGTCTATGATTTCAAGGGAAATCAAATCGGGTTTTTCCACCGCTGCTTTCAAGGCGTTCAGCGCCTGCTGCGGGCAATACGGGCAGCTGGCACTGACAAACACCTTAATATGCCTGGGTTGATCTATCTTCTTTATTACCTGGAGAGATTGCTCATTGAGGTTACTTTTCTGAGACCCGATAAGAATAAGCGCTTCCAGGAAAATACGTCCCTCTTCACCCAAAGGGGCTCCCAGCCAGCGGATGTTATAGCGGTCCGGATCGAAAATCAGTGTGGGCGAGTGTTTAACTTCCCATTTTTGAGCTGTTTCGTGGGACAAATTGTATTCGCGCAATTCAATTTTATCGGTGATCTGGCGAAAAAAACGTAACGCCTGTCTGGCGGCATCACTGAAAACATCATTTTTGCCGGGCTGGACAAATAAAAACACCGGAATTTCAACATGAATTGCCTGAAATAGTACGGCAATTTCTCTCTGAACCTGCTCTATCTGAATATCTTCCCGCTGATTCATTGTTCTCTCTCTTTCTATTTAGTGTCCATCCATAACTGGTCTTTTTGCCCAATCTCTGCGTTATGTTCAAAAAATAATCCTCGGAATATTAAAAATATGCCTGTGGTTATTTTTTTCACATGCCTTGATCTTGAACAAAAATCATCAGTTATGGATGGACACTATTTAGTCTTTAAAAACAAATTTTCCCCCAATAAACCCCGCAATGCCTGCTGCAGTAAGCATGACAAAGTTAATCAGAAGAAATAACAA
Source organism: uncultured Desulfobacteraceae bacterium (assembly GCA_964502855.1). Taxonomy (GTDB): domain Bacteria; phylum Desulfobacterota; class Desulfobacteria; order Desulfobacterales; family UBA11574; genus S5133MH16. The sequence goes on from CAZDAB010000126.1 coordinate 1,919, forward strand.
ATTCATCGATGAAGTTGCTGCCTGAGGATCAATCAGAAGCCATAGCACCAAAATGACCGCCATTAATGAAACCACGGCAGCGCAAATGATCTTAGTTTTAAACAGCCGAGTCATTTGGCCCCCGTATTTTTTCTGCCATTCGTTATACCCTGAAAATAGAACCAACGGCAGGGTAAGAACAACAAATATCAGATTGTAAAAAGCTGCTTTACTTAGACCGCTGAAATTAAATAATGCAGCCAATACAATAAATATAACAGAAGCTGGAAGTACTCCGTTTGGAATGTGGACCGAAATCGGATGGACATGATGCTTTACCATCAGATCAAAAATCGGGTTTAGTCTGGGGTGGAAAACAGGTGCTTCAGGTTTTGACTCCGGCTTTTTGGATTCAGATTTTATCTCGTCCGTTTCCGTCTCCACGGATTCTTCAGAGGTTATCTCAATAAATTTGCTTCGATCAGCTCCGCACACAGGACACTCTTCAGGCGGTTCATCCGCCTCATGTATGTAGCCACAAACCGTACATTGCCACTTTTTCACAGGACCTCCTTTTAATTTAAAATTACCCCGATTTCTTCAAAAGCCGTGTAGAATTACTCTATCTCGCAGCACCGTAAGAATATTGGGCGCACCTCGTCTTCAGTAAGCACATTATCAATTTTTTAGAAATTATACTTAAATGTCTCACAAGTCTAAGATTTGCATATGCAAGATTCAGGTTATAAATCATCTTGCTTCCATGGGTACAAAAGCGCACTGATCCGGGCCGCAGTAATCACCGATATATTCGGAATCGGGACGGTAAAGCACCGGTTTGGACTCAGCACCTCCAAACTGCTCTTCGAGAACATGAGCGGCCCAGCCGGAAATTCTGGCTATGGCAAATAACGGGGTAAAGAGATCTACGGGTATCCCCATGTAATAATAAAGAGATGCACTATAGAAATCGACGTTCACAAAAATATCTCTTCCCTTTCTTTGTTTAAAGGCTTCCTTGCCTTTTTTTTCAAGAACTTTAGACATTTCGTACCATTTGGGCTCGCCGGTACGTTCGCCCATTTTCTTGGACATGGGTGCAAGGATATGTGCCCTAGGGTCATCGGTTTTATAAACCGCATGGCCCATCCCCATGATTTTTCCACCGGTATCGAGCAAATTGTTTACATACGCTTCGACCCTGTCAACAGTGACGATATCGAGAAGCATCTCCATGACCCGTGTATTTGCACCGCCGTGCAATTCTCCGGACAAAGACCCTACGCCGGCGGCAACAGCAGCATACATGTGGGCTCTTGTTGATGCTACCTGTCTTGCCGAAAATGTTGAGGCATTAAAAGAATGTTCTGCATGCAGCACCAGGCAAGTATCAAAAAAGCCGGCCAATTCATCATCAGGAATTGTTCCGTTGAGCATATAAAGAAAGTTGGCTGCATGACTCAAATCCGGGTTTGGCTCAACAGGTTTTTTATTGTTCCGGATGCGATCCCAGGCTGCAACAAGGGTTGGAAATTTTGCGATGAGCTTTATGGCCATACGAAGTGTCGCTTCAGGAGAATACTCTCTGGTATCAGGGTCATGGTGTGCCAACATCGAAACCGCCGCCTGTAGGATATCCATGGGAAGAGCGTCTTTGGGTCTGGTATCAAGGGTTGCAACCACCTCGGGAGGGATCGCCCTTTCTCCGGCAAGTTGTTTCTTGAAGTTTTCAAGTTCTTTTTTTTGAGGCAGTCTCTCAAAAAGAAGAAGATAGGCAACCTCTTCAAATGAAACTTTACCGGCCAGATCCTGGACAAGATACCCCCTGTAAATCAATTTGCCCACAGTTCCGTCAACGTCGCTGATCCTGGTTGTTGCGACTTTAAAACCCCGGAGGCCGGTATTTAGAATAGGCTGACAGGCTTCCATTTTACACCTCCGTTTCTATATTTTCGTCATTTGCTGATAAATATTTTTTTTTATTTCTCTTATAATCTAATCAAAATTCATGCCAAATTTTATAAAATAAAATGAAAACGCCATAATAACGACCAAAGGGGCATTCTTGTATAAAAACAAGTAAAACCTTTCTGCAAACGTCGAGTGTTCCGGTAAGGAAAGTCATGGAAAGCGAATCCGTAGAATACTATTGTAACCTTTTGATAACAAATCAAAATTGATAGATTTTGTGCTCCTGGAGGCCAAACCATTTTCAGAAATAATTTATGCAGATTACAAGTGTAACAAAAAATTGTAATAAAATTTAGTGAATATTTAATTCGTTACAGAAGATGATCCGGAAAGGAAAAGCACGGGACGAAATTAAAAAAACGTCTCATATTTTATGCATGAAACAGAAGTGTATCATGAGACATGTGGCAAAGGGAGGATTCTTTAATGATCAGTTGTGTGGATTTTTTCGATTACTCAAGGACAACACCCGGCAAATTCAAGGTCGTGTCCGATTATCTCAAAAACCGTTGCCTCATAACGTTGATCTTCGATGGATATGATCCTTGGCAATTCGTCAATCTCACAATAAATTGCCATTTCCAAACATGACTTGCTCTCTCAGGATTTTTCATGTATGAATGGGAATCACCGGGTTTTCGATTCCGAAGCTTTTTGTTGCCAGTAAGCAAATCATCTATGAAATTGGTGATAAATTCGGATAAAGCTTGCAAACGAAAGCGGTCATTTAAACTCTAACATTTCAATACGTACAGGAACATCTTTACAATGGAGAATTCCATGGAAGAAAACACGACTCTCGAGATATTAAAGCAGGCGATTTTGCTGGAAAGAAGAGGCAAGGCTTTTTATCAGAAAGTTGCAGAAAACACTGAAAATAAGGCCATACGAGATGTTTTTGAAATGATGGCAGCAGAAGAACAAAAACATATAACTACACTGTCTGAACAGTTCAAGTCTTATCGCAAAGAAAAAAAGTTCATTCCCGGCAGTCACAATGATACAGATACCGGTAGTGTAGTATCAAAGGTATTAACCCGGGAAATCAAGGATAAAATCTCTGCCGCCGGTTTTGAAGCCGCCGCAATCTCTGCAGCGATATCAATGGAAGAACGCGCCATCAAACTTTACTCCGAAAGTGCAAAAACCACATCTGATCCCGAAGCCAAAGCCCTTTATAAATGGCTTTCACGCTGGGAACACGAGCATCTGGCCCTGCTTCTTGATATCGACAAAGCTTTAAGGGAAAAGATTTGGTTTGATAATCAGTTCTGGCCCTTTTAACCCGAATCCTGTCTTCAAAATAACAACAAACCTCATCAGACTTCGGAAACGGACATCCCCTTAAAGTTATATGCGAAGCACAACATACTGGATCTTCTACGAACCAGCGCTATTCTCTCGGTTTACGGGAATCGTAGTTACCGGTACCGGAGATTCTTTTAACACTTTTTCAGTGACGCTACCAAAGCGAAAATGCCCTCCTTCCCCTTGGCTTGCCATCACCACCAGGTCAACCTTTTCTTTATCAATCAGTTTTAAAATTTCCAATGCCGGATCACCGACGGCAATGTGTTTAATGTACAGGGGGCAACCTTCCAAATACTTATCGCAAATTTGATCTAGGCGGCGTTTGGCCGATTTGTGTGCCCATTGCATGATTTTGTCGATGTGAGATTTGTCAAATTCTCCGTACCATGATACGTGATGGGCAATGTCTTCGATAACGTATAGCACGTGAATTTCCGCTCCGTATTGCATGGTCAACGATGTAACATAAGGCAAAGCCTTTTGAGCACTGTTTGAGAAATCCGTTGGCCACAGTACCTTTTTTACTTCCAGACCCGTTTTATTTGCATCCATGATAACCCTCCTTGATATGGCATTATTTGGAATCGATTCAAAAAACACGCTTTCATTCATAATAACTACTATAGGGTAGTTGTAAAGTCTTTTGAAATTATAAAAAAATAAATCCAAATCCTAAAATAAAGCATTTCCAGCAAATAACCGGAGCTGTACTCAACTCCCTTGACTTTCAATATAACTGACTTATCCTCTGACCATGAATTTCGCAATAGCAGCAACAGGTAACAATAAGGTGATATTAAGTTCATTGCAAAATGGATGGGAAAGGAGGCCTTATGGAGCGTTTCGAATATGAAATTACCAAACACTCTGCGGATACTTTTGATAAGATAATCTATTTTTGTAGTGAGTCTGGCCAATGCGGTATTGATGAAGTCTCAAAAGACCAGACAAGAATTTTGGCTGATATTCTGAACAACCGGGGAAGTAAGGGCTGGGCGCTTGTCCAGATTTCTTTCGGCAAAGATGGCGTCATGGCCTTTTGGAAACGTCGCATTAAAGACAAAAAGATATAGCCGTGGAAAACAAGATCAAATTCTGGGCTTGACTTAAGTACAATTAATTAAAACAATATCTTTTCAGGAGGTCTCCGTTCGGGAACATGTTCGTGGGGAATTTTATCCTGGTTCCATTCCTCTGATACATAAAGGCTGCAATAGCAACTGCCGTATTCTTCAACATCCGGCGCCCTGTATACACAGGGACAAAGTATATCTTTGTCATTCTCTTTATTTCCGGAAGCCAGCCTGCAAGGGCATACCATGTAGCCGTAACGCTTCTTGTTGGTAATCAAGGCTTCAAGCAGTTCAAATACCCACTCTCTATCCTTGTTAAAAAAATATCCCTTGGTCTCCTGAGTTTTCTTCAGCATTTCATAGAGTTTTTCGACTTCCATTATAATCCAAGGGCCTCCCTTATTTCATTTTCCTTGAATCCCACGATGACTTTATCGCCGATAATAATTGTCGGAAAAGAACATTTAGGGTTAAATTTTTTAACATCTTCCAGTATTGCCTTACGTTCTTCCCCTTCCAAAAGATCCACATCAATAAAATCATACATAACGGTGCAATCACTAAGGAATTTTTTGGTGGACTTGCAATGGCTACAGGTGCTTAGAGAATATATTTTCACGGGGTTGTCAGACATATGAGTTTCCTTTCACCATAAATTTTTAAGCAAAGACATCAAAACACACTTAATGGAATTTTACAACAATTTCTTCAACAGTTTTACGCCATTTGGGGGGAGCCAATTCCATTTCGTTATTGAAATGTCCAACAGCCAGCAGAAGCGGAATCCAGTAATTATCCGGGATGTTAAATTCCTTTCGCACGGCATTGTGGTCAAATCCGTCCATGGGGTGGGTGTCGAGTCCCAGGTTTTTGGCAGACAACATCAGTGCCATGGCAAAAAACCCTGTATTTTTACAGGCAAAAGCCAGCTGTTTGTCTTCAGTTTCTCCATAAAGGGATGTACGCGCATCTGCAAACCATTGGCGCTGATCCTCGGTCATCGCTTCAGCTTTAATCATCTCTTGAAAATTTTTTTCAACAAACCGATGACCTTCTTTCCACCCATCCAGATCAGCCAGTACAATGAGCGTTACCGGAGCTTCACTGACTTTGGGCTGGTTCCAGGCCAGACTCTGAAGGCGCGTTTTCTCTTCATGCCCTCTTAAAACAATCAGACTCCACGGCTGAAGATTAAAACTTGACGGCGCTTTTGCCGCAGTTTCAATCATTGCTCTCAGTGTTTCATCCGGAACGTCTTTATCCGGATCAAAAAAATTAACCGCACGCCTATTATTAATAACATCTATAAAGTCCATGATCGACCCCTTATCTTATTATGTTAATTTAGCAGGTTTTTCACTTTTTCCGGATCCGTAACCGGTGGTTTGCACGATTTTCCCATACAAACATAGGCGGTGGTCTTGTTATCTAATCTTTTAACCGATGAGATAAATGGAAGGTGTCGGGCAAGCCTGCTACGGATCGTATTATCTACAAGCATAACCGCCTTGCCGGGAATAAAGAAAGAATTTACGGTTCTTAACATTGAGCACGTATCTTCCCCGTTACGATCTCCGTCGATAACCACTTCAACCGGTTTTAACCGTGATATAATCAGGGCAACCAGAAGTTCCGGAGCTGAATCCGGCTGTGAATTAATTCTTGATAAAACATTTTCCAAAGTTCGTTGGACCACGGTCGAATATTTCCCTGAATCGGCAAACCTTGCAAGACGCAACGCATTCAAAACAGCCACTGATCCGGCGGAAGGTGTAACACTATCCGCATCCTCTTTGATACGCAAATCAATCATTTTATCATGTCCCTTGCGGGTCATAAAAAAACCGCCATGTTCTGTATCGTAAAACAATGTTATCTGTTCGTCCATGAGTTCAAGGGCCCATTCCAGCCATCCTGGATCGA
>CAZDAB010000127.1:0-8149 GCA_964502855.1 uncultured Desulfobacteraceae bacterium
GCGCACGCCGGGATCTGTGCGGGGGGTGCGAGGTAACTCGCATTCCTACCGCGACTCCTGCGTCAGATCCGGAGCTTATCCGATGCAAGCCGGGACAGACCGCAACCTCTCAATAAATTATGGAGTCGGGTCAATACGATTATTTCATACATGTTATCTTCCCGTAATGAAGGGTTTAATTGTAAGGGTTTGACCATCCGTGGACATGGATATGGCGCCGTTACGGGCGGTGCCCAGTATGCGGCATCCCTTGTCCTTATACCTTCTTAAAACTGACGGGTGTGGAAATCCAAATCTGCTTTTCCATCCGGATGAAATAATGATTATTTCAGGACTGATCTTTTCTATGAGCCTCTCCGAACTCGATGTTTTGCTGCCGTGGTGCGGTGCTAAAAGCACGGTGCTTTTGAGTTTGTCACCGGCAATTGCCGCCAATTCATATTCCGCCCGGGTCTCGATATCCCCGGGGAACAGGAAGGATTTCGCTCCGTAGGATGCTTTCAGGACCAGGGAATTATTGTTTAAATTCCGCCAGGTTTCTTTTTTTCTTTTCTCAATGAAATCCCTGGGCGGATAACAGATGGTAATCCATACGCCGTTAATATGGTGGATGCCGGCGATTTTCTTGTATTCGGGCATATGAATTTTGTTTTTTTTAATGGTTTCCATGAATTTTTTATATCCCAAAGTGTTTGCCGCCTCATTATTTGTCCATACATTTTTTACATTAAAGTGTTCGGCAATATATATGAGCCCGTTTAAGTGATCGCTGTTGGGATGGGAAAGAACAAGAATATCCACGGTTTTGATTTTTTTTTGCCATAAAAACGGGGCAATAATCCTGGCGCCCGTATCAAAAATGCTGTTATCGGAAAACCCCCCGCCATCGATGAGAATGTTGTATCCTTCCGGAAGTTCCATGAGGGCTGCATTACCATGCCCGACATCTATTATTGTCACCCGGAGATCATCATGCCAGAAGCGGCTATAGAGCCAGTAGCAGGCATCGGCGCTCAAAGCCGCAATTACCAAAAGTACAACGATTGCCGCCGGTTTTTGTATAAAATTTTTGCCCGGCGCGTTGTTTTCCTCGCCCGGGACGTTATCTTTTTCTGCCGCCGGTTTTGATGAGCCATATCTTAGGTTTAAAACCGCCCAAAACAGGATATAAAAACAGCAAATTTCAAAATAACTGGGGGTTACGGTTTTTACCGCCGCAAAAGGCAGGTCCGCAAAAAAATGAATCATACCCATGGCCTGTGCCAGAACAAAAGCACCGGCCTTGAGGCACCCTAAAGCCACGGAACCGGTCAGCGGATATAAAAACACGGCCAGCAAACCCAGAGGAACCACCACAAAACCGATCACGGGAACAAAAATAAAATTTGCAAGAAGTCCAACCACGGAAATCTGGTTAAAGGAAAACATAACAAGGGGCAAGGTGCCGAGAATAGCAAAGAAAGAAACCATGAAAAAATAAAACAGTTTTGTTGCAACGGTAAATCTTTTTGACTTTTTAATCCCCATTGAATCAGACCGCCAGGGGATTTGCACTCGAGACAGCCCGTACAGTATTGCAAGAACAGCGGTAAACGAAAGCTGGAATGAAATTGAAAATAGCGACGGCGGATGAAAAATAAGGATCAGCAGTGCCGCCACGGCAAGGGTGTTCATGGGGTCATGTTCTCTTTCAAATAAAAATGCCGCCAAAAACACGGTAACCATGATAACCGCTCTCTGGGTGGAAGGCGACATCCCTGAAAGCAGGCCGTATATAAATACGGGAATAACAGATAAGATTACCGCCCCCTTTTTCGTCCATGCATGCCACAACAAAAATTTAATATGAGAAAGGAGATACTTGAAAAATAAAAATGCACCGGTGGCCACAATACCGATATGAAGTCCTGAAATGGCCAGAAGATGACCGATCCCTGCACGGTTAAATGATTGTTTTAAATCCTTTGAAATTGAATTTCTGTCCCCGACGATCAATGCTTTGAATACACCCTGCTCCGTTCCCTGCCCAGTTTTGTCGATGAGATCAGAAATTTTCCTGCGGGTATCTGCGATAATCATGCCGGTTCTTGTCTCTGAATTTCTTTTGATCAGGATAAGCTTTTTCGCTGAGACATAGGCCGTTCCATATACTTTTCGAAAAGCCATATATCTCTTATAATCAAACCCTCCGGGGTTATTGAAATTTCTGATGGATTTTATCCTGCCGAAAAAAACAATCCGGTCTCCAATAAAGAGGTCGGGACCGTTCCCCGAGACGGTCAAGCGAATCCTTCCGGTCACAGGAAGAGACGTATTATTCCCCTCAAGCGTTTCGGTGCGCAAAATGAATTTTTGTCGATGGGAATCTGTTGCAACAGGGGAGTCAATAACACCGGAAATTTTCCATGAATGGGTATCCTTAAAATGGATAATGTGATGGGGAGGAAATTTTGGATCCGTCCAGGGTTGAATAGAGAGGTATCCCAGGGCAAAAAAAAGGACCATGGGGATAAAAATAACGTTCCTGTTTTTGTATAGGCAATAAAGGATCAAGCATAAAGATACAAAAGCGACAAGACAAGCGCAAACACCATGACCCGAAAATTGGGAACCTGCAGCAATGCCTGATATCATCGAAAACAGCAGGGGAACAACGGGGCGAAAGTAAATTTTATCTGTCATGTAACATTTTAGAGTAGGGTTTCAGCGAATGTCATCATCGCCTATGATCAGGTTCTGAGCGGTCATTTCCACGGGCATATCCAGCCCCAGCAAAGACAGAACTGTCGGCGCGATATCCGAAAGCTTGCCACGATCGAGAAGCTGCTTGCCCGGTGAATCGCCGGCCACGTATATCAACTCGACAGGATTGAGGGTATGGCTGGTCTTGGTTATGCTGGTCTGATAATCGATCATTTCCTCGGAGTTGCCGTGGTCGGCGGTGATAAGGATATGCGCATCAAGCTCGAGCAGATAATCGACAATCTTACCCACGCATTGGTCCACGATTTCGATTGCTTTAATCGCCGCATTCATGTCCCCGGTATGGCCAACCATGTCACCGTTAGCGTAATTTACAACAATAAACCGGTAAGGATTGTTCCGGAGACGACTCAGGAGTTCTTCTGTCACATTGTACGCCTCCATCTCCGGGTGACTGGCAAAGGTGGCCGGGTCAAAGCGGCTCGGAACTTCAACCTGGTCCTCGTTCCGGTATGGCGTTGTTGCTTTACCGTTAAAAAAGCTGGTTACGTGCCGGAACTTCTGCGTCTCGGCAATGCGCAGTTGACGCATGCCGGCATTTGAGATGACCTCGCCAAGCAGGTTCTCCATACCACCGCCTTCGTCCATGGCCCCCAGCATATAATCTGTAAATTCGTCCCAATAACGGGTCAGCCCCACGTAAGTCACCGCCCGCTTTGTTTTGAGTTTGCCCGGATAATTTGGATCGGAAAATGCCATGGAAAGCTGGATCGCACGATCCTGGCGGTAATTCGTGTGCAGAATGGAATCGCCGTCCCTGACACCGTCATACTCACCGATCACATAGCACGGAATATATTCGTCGAACATTTCAACACCGTCCGGAGTTTTGTCCCGGTTATACGACGCTCTAACCGCAGTTTCTGCATCGGTGGATTTGCGACCTTCACAGGCCACGATACAATGATAGGCCATGTCGGTAAGCTTCCAGTTATTGGAACGGTCCATGCCATAGTACCGGCCCATCATCGTTCCGATGGTACAACCGCCGACTTCCTCCATCACAATTTTAAGCTTTGCCAGGTATTCCATGCAGCTTCGGGGCGGGGTGTCGCGCCCGTCTAAAAAAGGATGAATGATGATCGGGCCTTTGGGATATTCTTGCCGCGCCCGGCGCATAATTTTGAAGAGATGCTCCTGGTGGGCGTGTACCCCCTCGTCCTGCAGCAGGCCAAAGAGGTGAAGACGGCTCTTGTGCTCCATCCAATTGGCAACGAGCTTCTTCCAGTGCTCTACTTCAAAAAGTTCACCGGTGCGCAAGCCGTCATCGATGCGCTTGAGTTCCTGGATCACGATCCGTCCGGCCCCCATGTTGAGATGGCCCACTTCGGACGACCCCTGATAGCCATCCGGGAGTCCCACAGGTTCACCCGCACATTCCAGAAGTGTCCACGGATAGTTGTCTTTGTATCTGTCTATATTCGGGGTGTTGGCCGCAAAAACGGCGTTGCCTTCTTTTTTTTCACTATACCCCCACCCATCACGAATTATCAGACATACGGGTCTCATGGGTGCCTCTCTGTTCAGAGACCTTCGAAAAACGCCCCCTTTTGTCCAATCCCAGCGTCAGGCTCAAATTTTAATCCTCGAAATACTCAATGTATTCCTGTGGTTAAAATTTTCGCCTTCCTTGGCCTTGAAAAAAATTGAACATTTTTCGAAGGTCTCTGTCAAATAATTTTGCAGGCAAGTTAATATGGCTAAGATGCTCCTAATATTGCATATTTTACCCAATACTTTTTATTACAAGCCTGTCAGATTTATACTTTTACTCGTTTAATGGCGGCGCCAAGTTTCGCGAACTTTTTCTCGATCAATTCATACCCGCGGTCCAGGTGGTACACGCGATTAATTTCGGATGTACCTACAGCAGCCAGACCGGCCAGAATCAGTGAAGCGCTGGCCCTCAAATCCGTAGCCATCACCGGCGCCCCGGAGAGCGCCGGCACTCCTGTGATCATTGCGGTACTTCCCGATATTTTAATATCGGCCCCCATTCGTTTGAGCTCGCTGACATGGATAAAACGGTTCTCAAAAATGGTTTCGGAAATAACACTAACCCCCTCTGCAACCGACATCAGCACCATAAACTGAGCCTGCATGTCAGTGGGAAATCCCGGGTAAGGCAACGTTTTTAGATCAACACTTGCAATTTCATCAGATCCCTTAACCCGTATACTTTTATCCTCGACGGTTACTTGGGCGCCGCTGAGCCTCAGCTTGTGGATAACCGCTTCAAGATGGTCAGGTTCACAATTTAAAATAGTTACATCTCCTCTGGTCAGGGCTGCCGAAACCATAAAGGTGCCGGTTTCTATTCGGTCGGGTATTATGGAAACGGATACCGGTTTCAGGGTAGAGACTCCTTCAATAGTAATTACCGACGTGCCGGCCCCCTTTATCTTTGCGCCCATTTTTATCAAAACATCGGCAAGTGCAACGACCTCCGGCTCACGGGCCGCATTTTGCAGCACGGTAACCCCTTTGGCCAGAACAGCCGCCATCATAAGATTTTCTGTACCGGTTACGGTAGGTATGTCCAGATAAATTTCGTTCCCCTTAAGATGGTCAGCGGATGCTTCCACGTATCCGTGTTTCAATTCAATCACAGCGCCGAGTTGGGCAAGTCCTTTTAAATGCAGATTGATGGGCCGTGCGCCGATGGCACATCCTCCCGGCAGAGATACCCTGGCCTTTTTAAGCCTTGCCACAAGCGGGCCGAGAACCAGAATAGAGGCCCTCATTTTCCGGACCAGATCATAAGACGCCTCGTGATTGCACATACCGCCACCGTTTATTTTAACAATATCCCCATCTGATTCTATTTCGGCCCCAAGACTCGAAAGCAACAGTTTTGTGCTTTGTATGTCTTTCAGGTCCGGAACGTTGGAATACGTATTCCATCCATCCGTAAGCAATGAAGAAATAAGAATTGGAAGCGCGGCATTTTTTGCGCCACTTATCCGAACCTCTCCTTTTAGAGCACGTCCCCCTTGAATTACGATTTTATCCATATAAACCCCATACAAACAAAAAAGCGCTTCCCCGGTTTCATGATGAGGCAAGCGCTTTTAACCTTGAAAAAATTTGGCATCTTAATGGTGATGCTCGTCATTCCCCCTGCATGCGTCGATGGCGGCCTTGATAATACAGTAGGTCATGCCGATGCCTAAAATGGTGAGTGCGTACCAGAGACCACCCATGAAAACCACATGGCCCATATCCCAAATCCATTCAAAATTAAATGGAAACATAAATATTCCTCCTAAGCTTTTTAACCCCTGAGCTTGATTAACTCATAAAAAGTCCGATTTAGACGGTTTCGTAAAAAGTTCAAATTCAAGGCGTGCAAATTTTGTAATCATGAGGCGTACTTTTCGTACGTTGAATGATTACGAAATGCAGCACAACGCAGAAGTTGGACTTTTTACGAGACCGTCAAGCTTCAGCCGGCTTTAATTCCTGTTCTAACTCAACTGAAGGTTCAACCGGCTCCTCTTCCTCATCCGGCAACGCTTCGATGGGATTCAGTTCCGGCTCATTGGGAAATACCGGTAGATAACGGTATGAAATTGCGATGAGGATAACACCGTATGCGACCGGAAGTATGGTTGTTGCAATTTCCTGCCAGCTCGGTAAATACAAAACCCAGTTTTCAAATGTCAATACCGGTATCGCCATAATCTGCAATACCATTACCCAGCGGTTGATGCAAACCCCGGTAACGGCAAGGAAGACGGCAATCCAAAGGGCCGCAGGATTTTTACGCCCTTTTTGGGTAATTAAAATAAATGCCGGAATAAAGCCGCAAATTGCAATTTCTAAAATCAGGATCCAGATTCCATAAAAGGGGTTATTGGAATAAAAATCCAAAAGCGTTTGTCCCAGGGAAGGCACTGTCTTTGTTGCCCAGTGCCAGGTATCTGCGGTCTTGGCAATACTATAGGTCAGAATCATCCACCCTGAAATTTTTGCCAGAAGCTCGATTGCGCTATCCTTGACCAGCTTTTTTCGGGTAACGGTTTCGGTAATTTTGGTAACCAGAATGGTAAAACACGGTCCGCATGCCGCTGCCGACCAGGTAAAAAGAAAGAAAGTCCAGGGCCAGATAAAGAGTCCTTCACGATAGGCAAACGGACGCCCGTACAAAACACCGGCAACACCACCCAAAGATCCCTGGTGGAAAAAGGAAAGAAACGCCCCGGTTGCTGCAAACACCGCCATGATTTCATGCATGTTGTGGCCGAGATGATGAAAAAACGGGACCTTGTCAATCTGTCGGTTTTCAAGGATAAGCGGAATATATTCGATGGTCAGGACCCCAAAGTAGCAGGAAAGACAGAATGCCACTTCAGTCAGCATGGAGTGAACATTGGCATGCCAGAAAATAAACCATCCCCTTAAGGGCTGTCCGATGTCGATGGCCAAAATCAGCAGCGCCGAGCTGTAGCAGATGAAACCGATGAGAACCGCATAATTAATGATGTTCTTGAGTTCATCTTTGCCAAAGATATATCTGAGCAAACCGGTAAAAAAGGCGCCCCCGCCCACCGCTATCACTGCGAGGTCTGCCCAGATCCATAACGCAAACCCATAGAAGTCGTTCATGTTGGTCTGGTTAAGGCCCTTGAACCAGCAAAGCAGCATGGCGTAAACGCCCCATAACAGGACAGCACCCACTATGGCGATAAACAGAATAAATTGCGGAAACGGGCAGCGTTTAACTCCCTTGGGTATTAATGCAGAATCCATACGTTATATACTCCTTGAATATTTCATTTTTACTTTTTAACCATGGTGTACCGTCTTTTTAAGTTCAGCCTCGTTTTCAAGATAATTATCACCGGCCCGCCGGACCCACTCCCGGCTCGAAAGATAATAGACCTTAGGGTTGGTGCCCAGCCTTTCCAGCAACCGGAATGCATTGGGGTGGGTCGGCCGGCCGTGGTGTTTGGGGTCGGGTTTGACCATCCGGTATACGGCATGATTCGGATTATTCAGATCACCGAATGTAATGGCACCGGCAGGGCATGCCTGGGTGCAAGCCGTTTGATATTCATCCTCTTGGAGCTCGCGCCTTCCTTCCATGAATGCCTTTTCCTTTGCCAACTGGTACCTGTGAAAACAAAAGCTGCATTTTTCAACCACGCCCCGCATCCGCGGGGAGACATTGGGACTCAAGTATTTTTCCATACCATCCGGCCAAACCGGATCCCACCAGTTAAAATAACGGGCATGATACGGGCAAGAAGCCATACAGTACCGGCAACCGAAACAGCGGGTATAAATCTGGCTGACGACTCCGGTTTCAGTACTGTAGTCCGTGGCGATCGCCGGGCAAACAGATACACAGGGTGAATGGCCTTCATGTTGTCCTTCACAATGC
>CAZDAB010000128.1:0-8118 GCA_964502855.1 uncultured Desulfobacteraceae bacterium
ATTCATCTCCAGTGTTTTATTCTCATTTCTAATATTCTAAAAACACGCCTAAGTCCTACTATATTAAAATAACAACAAAAAATAAAGGGTTTACACATTTTAAATGTTTAAGCCTCAAAACCTTATTCTTTTGAATAGTAGTGTAGAATTTCCGAGACGTTAAATTAGAATGTATAACCCGGATGTTGTTTGCAGGCCCTAAGGCAAAAGGAGTTCTTTACAAAATTTGTGAGCAGGCAGCACTCTTATTCCTTTTTTTCTTATCCTTACTGCCGGTATGGACCTGGTAAAATCTATAGAACACGATTTTACTCATGAGTAAAGTAGAGTGTATATGATTTTTATGGTTTTCATTTAAAACTTTTTTATTCTTAAATTAAGTTCATCGAGCTGGGCTTTGCCTGCTTGAGCAGGAGCATTGGTCAGAAGGCAGGCCGCTTTCTGGGTTTTTGGGAAGGCGATCACGTCCCGGATGGAAGGCTGTGCGCACAAAATCATTACCAGTCGGTCAAAACCCATGGCGATCCCGCCGTGGGGCGGGGCTCCGGAGTCCAGAGCCGAAAGCAAAAATCCGAATTTTTCCTCATAGGTTGCCCGATCCATTCCCAGTGCTGCAAACACCCTTTCCTGCAATTTTCTTTCATGAATACGGATGCTCCCTCCGCCGATCTCCGAACCGTTTAACACCAGGTCATACGCCTTGGATCTGACGGAAAGCGGGTCTTTCTCCAGCAGGTCATAATCCTCTTCCAGAGGAGCCGTAAAAGGATGGTGCAACGCCTGGTTCCGTTTTTCGTTTTCATCAAACTCCAGCAGTGGAAAACGGGTAATCCAGACAAAGCTGAATGTGTCTTCATCTACCATGCCGAGTTTTTTCCCCAGAAAGTTTCGAAGATTTCCCAGGGCCTCGTTGGTGACCTTGGGCTGGTCGGCCACAAAAAAGACAAGATCGCCGGGCTGCATATCAATGCGCTTTGCAAGCGCCTGTTTTTCATCGTCGGTGAAGAATTTCGCGATCGGCGATTGCCAGGAATCTTCACGCATCTTGATCCATGCCAGGCCTTTGGCTCTGTAAATGGAGACAAATTCGGTCAAATCGTCTATCTCTTTGCGTGTAAAATTGATGCACCCCTTGGCATTAAGCGCTTTGACGATGCCCCCCTTTTTAACAACATCAGAAAAGAGTTTGAAACCCGCGTCCTGCACAATGTCCGAAATATCCGCGAGTTCCAGTGCAAACCGAATATCGGGTTTGTCCAGCCCAAAACGGCCAACGGTATCATCATAGGAAAGGCGCTCAAAGGGGGTTTTAAGGTCCACGTCCAGAGCATCCCTGAAGAGGTTGACCATCATGTTCTCTGTAAGGTCCATCACATCGTCTTCTCCGACGAAGGACATTTCCAAATCGATCTGGGTAAACTCCGGCTGGCGGTCCGCCCTGAGGTCTTCGTCCCTGTAACACTTTACAATCTGGTAATACCGGTCAAACCCGGACATCATCAGCAGTTGTTTGAAGATCTGTGGGGACTGGGGCAAGGCGTAAAACAGACCCGGGTTCACCCGGCTGGGCACCAGATAGTCCCTTGCACCTTCGGGTGTGCTTCGGGTAAGCACCGGCGTTTCAATATCGATAAACCCGAGATTGTTCAAATATTGTCTGATGGAAGCGGCAGCCACGTGCCTTTTGATGATGTTTTTTTGCAAAAGGGGGCGCCGCAGATCGATGTGACGGAATTTCAGCCGAATATTTTCCGAAACATCCAGGTTGTCCTCAATCATAAACGGCGGGGTTTCAGCCACATTTAATATTTTAAGTTCCGTGGCAAAGACTTCTATCTCACCGGTTTTCAATTTGGGATTGGTCATGCCTTGTAGTCTTTTTTCGACGTTCCCCCGAATGCCAATCACATATTCACTTCGAATGGCATGGGCTTTTTTATGGACTTTAGGGCTGACTTCAGGGTTGAAAACAACCTGCGTAATCCCTTCCCTGTCGCGCAGGTCCACGAAAATCACTCCTCCGTGATCCCTTCGGCGCTGCACCCAACCCATGAGCACCACTTCCGTACCTACATGGTCTGCTCCGAGGTCGCAGCAGGTATGGGTTTTTCTCATATCTCCAAGTTTATCTGACAATGAAATAACTCCTTTCAACCTAAAAGTGCCTAACCCGGAAAAGCCCGCCCTCCTGCCAAACGGAGTAAGGCGGACGGGCCGGAACCAAAAATATTTGCCACAAAGGCACTAAGACACGAAGGATTTTATTTTGTTATTCTTTCTTAGTGTCTTGGTGCCTTTGTGGCGAGAAGAAAATCGTCCTCGCCAAAGGCGAGTTCCACACTTAATTTTTTATATCGTTAATTTTGCTTTTATATTTTCCACAACATGTTCGATAGGAATTGTTACCTGTTCTTTTGTGGTCATATTACGCAAGATAACCGATCCTTGTTTAATCTCATTATCGCCGACGATCAGAACATGTGTTGCACCCAGCCTGTCTGCCCGTTTCATCTGGCTTTTTAAACTTTTATCGCCAAAATCCATCTCGGTTTTAATCCCCTCAAGGCATAACGCAGATTTCCATTCATAGGCAAGAGACTGGCTTCTTTCACCCAGTGCGGCCAAATAAATATCCGGCGTTTTGATAAAATCATTATGATTAAGTCCTGTAATTTCCGCCAGCCTGTCAAAACCGATGGCAAAACCGGTTGCCGGGGTATCGGGTCCGCCAAGGGCCTTAACCAGGCCATCGTATCTGCCACCGCCTGCCACAGCACTCTGGGCGCCTAATGAGCCGGTCTGAATTTCGAAAGTGGTTCGGGTATAATAGTCAAGGCCCCGGACCAGCCTTTTATCGATGGTAAACGGGACGTTCATTGCGCCAAGGGCTGTCTTAACGGTTTCAAAGTGTTGGCGGCATGCCGGACATAAATAATCCGGAATAGACGGTGCATGCGCCATGGTCTCTTTGCAGGCGGGCACTTTGCAGTCGAGCACCCGTAAGGGATTCCGGTCTTTTCGCCGGACACAGTCTAAGCAAAGATCTCCGCTGGAAGATGTCAGAAAATCGGAAAGTACGGCTGTGAACGTTGGGCGGCATTCCGGACACCCCAGCGAATTGATATGTAATTCAACATCGGAAACAGACAGTCTTGAAAATAAGGTTACCAACAGAAAGATCAGCTCAACATCAACCAGCGGGGAATCCACCCCGAAAATTTCGGCATTGAGCTGGTAAAACTGCCGGTACCTCCCCTTTTGGGGCCTTTCCCGCCGAAACATGGGGCCGATGGTATAATATTTTTGAACCGGATCTGTTGAATACAGTTTATGCTGGATATAGGAACGACAAACAGATGCCGTTGCCTCCGGTCGCAGGGTGATAAGACTCCCTTTTCTATCCGGGAAGGTATACATTTCTTTTTCCACAATATCGGTATCTTCACCAATGCTCCTGGCAAACAGTTCCGTACGTTCCATAATGGGAATACGAATTTCCTTAAAACCGAAATCTTCAAAAATAGACCTGGCGATTTTTTCCATATACTGCCAGAGTTCTACTTCCCCGGGAAGGATATCTTTAAATCCCCTGATTAACTGTATCATCCGTTATTTTTTGTCCCAGCGCAAAAGTTCGGTGACCTTGCTCAGGGTGCTCCCTTCCTTGATTTCTTCCCGGATGCGATTTTCCTTCTCAAGCACGTCCATACTCCGGTTGGCATACTCCACTGCCATGGCGCGCGGCAGTACCACAACCCCATCATAGTCACCCAACAACCAGTCTCCGGGTTCTATGTGCATATTACCCACCGTAACCGGAACTCCGATCTCTCCGAATCCTTTGGGCTCTCCCGCATTGGGCATGACAAGTCTGCTGAAAGCCGGAAATTGCATCTTTATGATTTCCGGACTGTCTCTCAGGGCGCCGTCAATGACCACCCCGGCCAGACCCTTTTGCACTGCCGAATGGGTTGCCAGTTCTCCCCAGAGGGCAGGCCCCGCTCCACCGGCGTCAATGACGATAACATCACCGGGTTCGGCCACATCAATGGCCTGGACCGGTTTAGACCAATCTCCCGGATACGTTCTTACGGTAACCGCACGGCCCACCATTCGGATGCCGGGAAAAAGCGGCCGAATTCCTTGCAAAACTCCGCCCCGGTGCAGGGCATCGGAAAGATTGGCCGACGATACCAGTTCCAGCATTTCCTTTATTTGCTCCTCTCCCTTTCTCTTAAAAAGGGTGGTACTGATGCTCTCACCGGTATCGATTCCCCTGCGGATTTCTCTGGATGCCTGTTCAGGGTCCATGGCTTTGCTGATGGCCCCACCGACAATGACGATAGAAGCGCCGGCCTCCACCGCTTTGGCGGCGGTTTCGGAATTGATGCCCCCGGCCACTCCCACCGGAATTGTCAATGCCTGGCTGACCTGTCGTAAAATTTCGAAAGGATCTTTTCCTTCCATTTGTTCGTCAATGGCACAATGGACCGTTACAATGTCCGCGCCTAAATCTTCAGCGAATTTGGCTCTTGACACCACATCTTTAACCGCTATCATATCGACGACTATTTTGGCGCCATAGTTCTTGCCTGCCTGGATGCACTCCCGAATGGTCGCATCGCTGGATGCGCCAAGCACATCCACGATATTCGCACCGGCTTTGGCTGCAGTTTCAACCTCGGTTCGACCGGCATCCATGATCTTCATATCCGCCACAATGGTTCTGTCAGGGAAAAGTCTTCGCAGCTCCCGTACGGCATGGAGGCCTTCGCTCTTGATGAGCGGCGTACCTGCCTCAAGCCAGTCAACCCCGCCGGCAATGCCGGCCTGGGCGTTTTTCAGCGCCCGTTTCAAATCTACAAAATCTAATGCCAACTGCAGAACTGGTTTCATATTTCCTCCTTTATTCAATGACGGTATGTCGTGATGAAACGCTACCGACATCTTTTTTTCTTTTCTGGTAAATTTCCAGAACTATCGCCTCTAAGAAAAGAAAGGCAGATTGTTCAAACAGAGAGCCGGCCGTCTGCAATGAATGGGGCTCACCCTCACGGCAAAGCTTGGTGGTTCCGGGAATATGGATGCTCATATCAACAAGCGAGGCGATTCTAGATTCCATATTTCCCAAAATCCCGTAGGTTTTTGCGTGGTATTTTTTAGCACTTTTTACCGATTCTAAAGTCGACGGTGTCTCTCCTGATCCGCTCAGGACAATGAGCAAATCATCACGGGTAATGGCCGGAGTGATGGTTTCACCACAAAAATAAACAGTAAAGCCCAGATGCATCAGGCGCATACAAAAACAGCGAAGGATAAAACCGGCTCTTCCTTGAGCGGAGAAAAAAATGGATTTAGCATCCAAGATCTTCTGTATAAAATCTTGTGCGGCCTTATCACTCAGCCGTTGCACCAAGGACCTATTCTCCTCCAGGATAGCCGCGATTATTTCCCGGATGGTGAATGTTTTATCATTTTTATAACTTGTCGACATCAGATGATGTTTCGTAATTTCTCAATAAGTTCTGGTGTATTCCTTGATGCTATTGACCCGGCTTCATAATTTATTGAGAAGTGACGATGTTTCAAGACAACCCCTTGATATTAAATAAACATAAATCAAATATATTGAAAAAACTTGCTGTTAAGATGCCAAAGTATGGCGAAATGGTTTCAGTGTGTCAAGAAAATATTAACCACTTCTGCATATGCCGTAAAATTGTTTTTGAGCCGAGAAGTCTTGACTTGCAAGGTCTTGTTGATTATATCTTTGTCACGTATTGTTATAGAGCCTTAATTTTGTGTGAGCCGGAAGCTTTCATATGCAAGGTAATAATTGAGAACTTTATGGAGGAAATATCGATGGATTTTAAATATCATCTCGAAAGCGCCTGGAAAATGACACTGCAGTATATTGCCCCCCTAATATTCATGACTCTTGCCATGATTGCCATAAGCGTCATTACGTTAGGTATTCTGGCGCCGGTAACAATGGCCGGCTATATGCACTCTATTCTGCTGCTGATAAGAGAGAGACGCGAGCCCAAGGTTCAGGATATTTTCTCACAAATGCGACTTTTTTTGCCCCTTTTATGCTTCGGTATTGTTGTCTTCATTATAACCATGATCGGAATGATGCTTCTTTTCCTGCCCGGAGTAGCGTTTTTGCTTGCGGTCTCATTCTGCTGCATTTACATGCTGCCGCTGATGACAGACAGAAATATGGGCCTCATTGATGCTGTCAAGCAAAGTTATTCAATGGTTACAAAAGAGTCTATTGTGGACCAAATAGTTGTTTTTATCCTATTTATAGGCATATGTGCGATTGGAAGCTCCGTATTTATAGGTTCTCTTTTTACCCAGCCTCTGGCAACAATCTTTCTGCTGTCAGTCTATGAAACGCTCGGAAAGGCAATGCCTGCAACACCGCCGGGTCCGCCGCCTTCGCAACCACCCGTGACCGGAGAATAATTACCTGAATCTTGCATGAAAATTAATGAGAATCTTTAGGTTACTTATTTGAGCCAGGTTTATACAACATCATGTAATTATACGTTTTACCCAAAGGGTATATGGGATAATGATCTTTTTTATTCATTAATTTTCACCCAAAGGGCAAGCCGGAGGCTTCCATCTGCTTCGTTATTAAGGGCTCGTAATAGTTCACTATGACTTCACCCTTAAGTGCCTTGCATATGAAAGCCTCCGGCTCGTGCAAAATTCAGGTATTAAACGACTCGGAAATTTTACAACTTTCCGTAAATAAAGATTTTTTAATGGTGACCTGTTTCCGATTATCTAAAACTTGTAGTGTCCATCCAGAAATCCGGGCGGATAATATGGATATGAACAGAAACAAAATTTCCAAAAATGTTAAAAGCATACACTTGATCGCCATCTGCGGGACCGGAATGGGCGCCCTTGGCAGTATGCTAAAGGATTTAGGCTATAAAGTAACGGGCTCGGATCAGCAAGTATATCCTCCCATGAGTGAGTTTCTCTCAAACAAAGGCATTAAAATTGCCGAGGGTTTTAATGAAAAAAATGTTTTATACGGTCCGGATTTGGTGGTTGTGGGAAATGCCGTATCAAAAGATAATCCCGAAGTTGTTAGAATGGATCAAATGGGCCTTGAATTTTGTTCCATGCCCCAGGCTGTCAACAGATTCGTTGCGGCGGGTAAAAAGCAGCTTGTAATAACCGGCACCCACGGCAAAACCACCACTTCTTCGATTCTGGCCTGGATTCTTTATCACGCCGGCCTTGATCCTGTTTTTATGATCGGAGGAATCGTAAAAAATTTTAACAGCAATTATCGGTTTGGAAAAGGGGATTACATTGTTATCGAAGGAGATGAATATGACACGGCTTTTTTTGATAAAGGCCCTAAGTTTTTGCATTATGATCCGTTCATGGCAATACTGACCGGGGTTGAGTTTGATCACGCTGATATATTCAAGGATATCAACCAGGTCAGGCAGGCCTTTGATTCCTTTATCTCCGGCATTTCTCCCCGAAGCACCCTGCTTGCATATGACAATGATAAAAACGTTGCCGATTTAATTCGCAAAAGTCAGTGCCGGGTGGTACCATACGGCACCAATGCAAATGCATTGTGGCGTCTGAGTGCGGTTTCCATTGACCCGCCTTGGACTTTTTTTGAAGTTTTAAAACATAATGCAGTTTTCGGAAATTTTAAGACAAGACTTGTCGGAGAACACAACCTGTTAAATTCTTTGTCCGCCATTGCCGTTGCGGATAATTTGATGATCCCGGCAAAAGCAATCGCAACAGCGTTTGAAACATTTGAAGGCATCAAGAGACGCCAGGAAGTACGCGGCCAAAAAGGCGGCATTACCGTTATGGATGATTTTGCCCATCACCCCACGGCCGTTCGGGAGACCATCCGGGCGGTCAAACCGTTTTACACGCAAGGACGGGTGGTTGCCGTATTTGAACCCAGAACCAATTCCAGCATGCGCAACGTGTTTCAGGACATCTATCCGCTTTCATTTGACGATGCAGATATCACCTGCATCCGTAATCCCTCGCTCCTTGACAAAATTCCTCCTGCCGAAAGGTTTTCATCCCAAAAACTGGTGGCTGACCTCAAACACC
>CAZDAB010000129.1:0-8107 GCA_964502855.1 uncultured Desulfobacteraceae bacterium
TATGCCATAAATTTAATCTATATCAGTATCTTAGGGATTATCGTTCAAACACTAAATACGCTTTAACTTTGCATGACCGAAACAATACCCGTATTTTGGGTTTTGACAATGCCCATGCATTTAAGCCCAAAAAGAAGAGACATGGTGCTCGTAAGATTACCTGGGACCATAAGCACAAGATGAAAAAGGTTACGCCATATGAATTCGAATCCGCAAGCCATCTTTTAGAAGATTTTTGGGCGGCAGTAGATGAAATAATAAAGACATAGGTGATAATATGAGGAAAAAGGTATTAAAGATCGGAATCATTTCTCGAGAGGACTATAAAAAGAGAACAATAGCCATTGCACGAGGAGAATATAAACCTAAGAAGGATGAGCCGAAAGTATGGTTTGAGTCCATAAACTCAATGGCTCAAGTACTCAGCAACGAAAATCAAAAATTGTTAAAGGTTATCAACGAAAAGAAGCCAACATCTTTAAAGGAACTGGAAATTGCCACAGGCAGAAAGAGCAGCAATCTCTCTCGAACGCTCAAGACGATGTCGCGATATGGAATTGTTGATTTAGTTAAGCTTAACAAATCTATAAAACCTGTTGTTAAGGCGACTGACTTTAAAGTTGAATTTGGGATCAATTAATCAATTATCTAAAAATCAGAATATAAAATTCGTGAAGCTATGACATCATTTGTTCAGCCCCACTTTTTGGGGGGTATTAAACAATAATCTGTGCCTGACTTGTTAAATACTGCCTTGGGTAGTCCTCCTTCGGAGGATTTAACAGGGTGAATTGGTGTCCATTCGCGTTTATTCGCGGTTAAAAAAAATGCCCGACTATTACCAAAAAAATTACAACGCGTATCAAGAAAAAACATTTTCAATCGATCCAGCGTCGTTTTTAGCCCCTCTGGCCCAAAGGCTTCCGGCCGAGGCGTTTATCCTGGACGTGGGGTGTGGCAGCGGCCGGGACCTGCTCTGGATGAAAAAGAAAGGGTTTGATGTAATCGGATTTGAGCGGTCTCCGGGGCTTGCAGAACTTGCCAGAGACAATGTCGGATGTGAGGTCATCGAAGGGGATTTCGAGACTTACGATTTTTCTTCAATTCTGGTAGATGCCGTTATGCTTGTCGGCGCCCTGGTTCATTTGCCCCACGAACGATTTTCAAAGGTTTTTGATAACATAACAGATGCAATTTCGGATAATGGAAGTGTTTTAATTACCTTAAAACAAGGTTCCGGAGACCGGACAGACCCGGATGGGAGGGTTTTCTATTTGTGGGAGGACCCAAAGGCCTCGGAAGTGTTCGACACCCTGGGGTTCAAGGTGTGTGATTTTTCAACATCTGTTTCCAAAACAGGGTCCGGGGATGTATGGATGAGTTATGTTTTGGATAAGAGTGGGTGAGGGGATTAAATAAGCATCGTCAACGACGTCATAAAGAATAGTTAAATTATATGACCGTCCCCTACTTTCAATTGAAAAAGCTTTTAATTAAACAATCTGTGCCTGCCCCATTAAATACTGCCTTGGGCAGTCCTCCTTCGGAGGATTTAATAGGGTGAATTTGCGTTCATTTGCGGTGCCAAAGGCTCATTTTAGATTTTTATGCCTAAAACAGAAAAAAGCCGTCGTTGGGAAATTTTTCGTGCGTTACTTCCATATTATGGAAAGAGCGTCACGCCTGATTTCCTGCGGAAGACGTCTGAATTTGTTTTGGGTATCCAAAGGATTCATCCTTTAATTGAGGGCATATACAAACCAAAATGGAGTGATCATGCACTAAGCATTGCCAGTATGAAAGTAAGCCCATACGCAGATAAGCTGACATATCTTCCTGATGGACGCTGGACAATCAAGTATTCTGCAAAAAAAGGTGGATCTGATATTGCGGTTAATCAAAGTTTGTTTAACTGCCTAAAAGATAAAGAGCCGGTTATCGTTTTAGAGCAGCTTTCAAGCAAAACCAGTAAACATGGAACACGATATCGTCTCATGGGCTTGGGCTTAATTGATAGCTATGATCCTGCAAGTGATATTTTCAGAATTCAGCATGTAGATTTTGCAACCTTAGAGCAGGTCAGCAATGGCGCAAATGAAGACATAATTATTGCATCTGCCCTACGGTCATTCACATTAGAAGAGTTTAATCCATTTGTTTCAGAACAAAAGGCAATTTATCAAGTAGCGAGTCAAAAACGGGACCAAGCGTTTAAGAATGTTGTGTTAGATCAATATGATTTTAAATGTGCTGTAACTGGCGTAAAGTATCATTCAAATAATTTAACAGAGTTGCAAGCCGCTCATATTATCTCTAAAAGCAAAAAAGGCTCTGATGATCCAAGAAATGGAATAACCCTTTCCCGGACTGCGCATTGGGCGTTTGATAAGGGAATGTTTACCATATCCGATCAATTTGAGGTTGTTGTGCACCCCAAAGCAAAACAGGCAAGTGTGAATAAATTCCCTATACTGGATATGAATGGGGTACCAATTAATCTTCCTGAAGATGAAAATTATTACCCGCATCCAGAAGCTTTGGAATGGCATAAAAAAGAAGTCTTCAATAAATTTTCGATATAATGAATTAGAGCTATCATTTTGACGTTGAAAACATGGCTTTAAGAAAAAATAAGGGCTGTTTTTTGACCGTATTTAACCTAAAAACAATCACATAGCTTGGTCAGACCCGGATTTGACCTTGACACCGTCGAAATTTTCAAAAAATCCGAAGCCGTCCAGCCCTTTTTAAAAAGCGCATACGGCTATGCAGTTTTCCCGACTGTGGGTAAAGCCGGGTTTGGCATTGGTGGCGCATACGGTAAAGGTCAGGTATACCGCGGCGGCAAGGTTGCCGGAGAGGCCAAGCTGTTCAAGGCCACCATTGGTTTTCAATTGGGCGGGCAGGCATTCAGCGAGATAATTTTTTTCAAGGACAAGCGTGCTTATGACGAATTTACCGGCGGAAATTTTGAGTTTGACGCGACGGCATCCGCTGTGGTGATAACAGCCGGTGTTCAGGCCAAGGCCAGCACTGAAGGTGCTACGGCCAGCGCCAGCGCCGGGCCTAACACCGACACACAGGCAAAAGCAAGATATCATAAAGGCATGGCCGTGTTTGTCCATACCAAAGGCGGTTTGATGTACGAGGCGGCCATTGGTGGTCAGAAGTTCAGCTTCACGGCCAATCCATAAGACCAAGGACATGGGAAGTGTTCGATACCCTAAGGTTCAAGGTGTGTGACTTTTCAACGTCGGTTTCCAAAACCGGCAGCGGGGATCTATGGATGAGTTATGTTCTAGACAAGGCCCCGGTTAAATAAAGAACAAAAGATTTAACTGGGCAAGCAGGAACAACACGATGACTGGATCATTTTTACCCAATAAATATAAGGGGTAAGGCAGAACTTATAAACTTATGTATGTCCCTTAGGATACCGGATTCCGGCTGAAAAGCAAATGGTTAAATGAGGATAACGATGCAGAATTACGAAAGTCTGAACCGATTGAAAGATCTCTTCCGAGTGCTGTTTCAGCTTGATACGGCGGCCAAGGGATTCGCGTCCCTGGACGGTCTCTTCAAGCGGCTCATGGCAGGAGGTGAAAGATGAACTTCAATTCTCTTGTCCATGCCATTGCCGATATCCACCGCCGCACGCAAAGCGCCGCCGCGCGAACGGTCAACATTGCATTGACTTGTCGTAACTGGCTGATCGGCGCCTATATCGTGGAATTTGAACAACGGGGCGAAGATCGGGCGGCTTACGGTGATCGTCTGCTGATTAAGCTGGCTGAGCGATTACAACGGAAGGACATCCCGCGTTCCGATGAACGCGAACTTCGTCGATTCAGGCAGTTCTATTTGACTTACCCTCAGATTCGGGACGCGGTGAGTCCCGAATTTGGAGAATCATCCTACCTGCCGGAAAAACGGGATTCAGCGAGTCCCGGATCCGAATTGTCTGCTTCGCTTCTTATTAACCGCTTGTCTTTTACGCATTTTCGGCTTCTTCTCGAAATTGACGATCCGCTCAAGCGCGCTTTCTACGAGGTCGAGAGCATCAAAGGCAACTGGTCGGTGCGCGAACTCAGACGTCAGATCGCAAGCCTCTATTTCGAGCGATCGGGACTTTCCCGCGATAAAACAAGGTTGGCCGAAATCGCCAATGCCGTTGCGGCCGAGTCGGAGCCCAAAGAGGTCATCCGCGATCCCTACATTTTCGAGTTCCTCGGCTTGCGGCCACAGGAAGTGTTGCCCGAATCCGACCTGGAAGCCGCACTCATCGAGAAACTGCAAAACTTCCTACTCGAACTGGGCCACGGTTTCTGCTTCGAGGGTCGCCAGAAACGCCTGCTTATCGGCGGCGAGGCGTTTTTTGTGGACCTCGTTTTCTACCATCGCGTGCTCAAGTGTCATGTTCTGGTGGAACTCAAGGTGGACGAGTTCCGCCACGAACACCTCGGCCAACTCAACACTTATGTCAGTTACTACCGCGCCCACGAAATGGCAGACGGCGACCAGCCGCCCGTCGGCATCCTTCTTTGCACGGGCAAAAATCATGCTCTTGTCGAGTACGCCCTGGCAGGCATGGACAATCGGCTCTTCGTATCCAAGTACCAACTCCAATTGCCGAAGGCCGATGAGTTACAGCGTTACATCGAGGAACAGCACCGTCTTCTGGAGACAGGAGGTAAGGCATGAACCTCGAACGATCCCTCGTCCTCACTCTGGGTTTCAAGGTGTGTGACTTTTTAACGTCGGTTTCCAAAACAGGGTCCGGGGAAATATGGATGAGTTATGTTTTGGATAAGAGTGGAGAGGGGATGATTTAAAATTACTATAATGAAGATGAAGTCAATTTTACCAAACAAATTTAAATAGTAACGAGATACTTATAAAGCAATGGACGTCCTCAAGACACCACGGGCGATTTCTTCTAAAATGTTACGAACCATAAAACGATTGATAAAGCGCACGTCCAAAGACAACGACGATTCCATTTTACCAATTTCCGATCAAATCAGATTCTGGCGAAAAGCCATCCGAAAAATGGCATGGGACATCCATGAGGCTGAATTCCATCGGATTGGAGCACCGCCCCTTTTAACAGAAAAAGACAGGCGCGACAGGTTGGTCGGTGTCATTCTTTGCTATGGATTTGGCCATGACGGTCACGGCAATGCCGATGCGGTTCTCTCCGGCAGATTGGCCTGGGAATATGCGTGTAAACGCCGGCGGATGAAGACCTGGCAGTGCGAGGATATTCATTTTGACAGATCCGACCATTTCCGCTTGCGTCTGGAAGCGCCGCCCAGACCCAAAGGCTTCTATTTTTCAAAGCTTCAAACCGGTGAAAGATACCTAAATTTGAAGGTGTCTCAGCTTCTAACGAGACTCGATGACCAGACTTGCTGCGGTCCGGAAGGGATTCAGCTGTTGACTATCACGCATCCCCATTTTACAGGTATGATGAATGATGGAAAAATGCCCTTTATGGCATTTGGGGATTACCATGTGGCGGTCCGCGGGCCCGGTGATTTCTCCGATGCCGTGCAAATGTTCTGCCGTCAGGGTGTTCTGGGACTGGGTATCGGAAAAGTGGATCTAAATTATCCCTTGTTTGGTATCCCCACCCTGCGTTTCTAACCCGGATTTCTCGCCGGTTTGATCGGCAAATGGTTCTGGGACGCAGCGCATTTTACCGGGGACCGCAGAACCCGGAACCCCTGAACCTGCAACATTGGCTCAGGATGTTAGTTGCTGTGTAAAAATCAGCTAATTTTACCATCCTTAACATACCGTTTTTGTAACATATTGAATCACCTGGTCATTTTCATTGATTTTTTCCCCATATTCAATTATAGATCATCAGAGCTTGTTTAAGCAGGGAGAATATCGGGAACGCCCCTTGATTCTCCTGTCTTGATGATCACCTGCTGCCGCTCCAAAACCTGTCCGATAACTTAAGGACGTTCCCAACCTGAATTGATCAAACAATCATATAATATAGCCGTTCTAAATGTTCGAGATAGAAAAACGCATAATTTTATAACTGTGAAGGGGTAAGGCACGTTCAGCACGATGTCCCCAAGATTTCTGACTAGGTTTAGTCGTTAGCTTAAGAAAATTTTCCGGAGCTCTTTTTATGCCGACAATTAGTGTATTTTTTGGGATTTATATACGAATGTATTTTGACGACCATGGGCCGGCACATTTTCACGCATATTATGGAGATCATTCGGTCATCATCAGCATTGAAACATTACAGGTGCTTAGAGGTTCCTTGCCTCGGCGTGCGTTGGCGATGGTTTTGGAATGGGCGTTTGCACACCGGGATGAATTAATGGAGAACTGGAATCTTGCAGAAGCTCATCGGCCTTTAAAACAAATTAAACCTTTGGAGTAATATTTTATGGAACGAGTCATTTCTGCCAAACCATTGGAGGACTATAAAGTCGAGGTGGAATTTTCCGATGGTACTCATGGGGTTATCTCGCTGAAAGACCGTCTATTCGGACCCGTTTTTGAACCGTTAAAAAATCCCGATTATTTTTCACGGCTTACCATTGACGAATTTGGAGTTATATGTTGGCCGAATGGCGCCGATATCGCTCCGGACGCGTTATATGAAAAGCTTATTAAAAGAGATAAAAGCGGGTTTGGAAAAACAAACCAAAAGATAGCAGGAGCTGAAGTAAAGGAAAACCAGGATGATTACGGTAAAGACACTTAACCCTATCGTTAAATAGACAACATATCGGATGAGTGATGAAGAATTTGAGAACTTGAAATCACAATTTGTGATTTCAAGTTGGGGAGGTATGTTTAGGGAAAAACCATAACATCATTTGTTCATCCTCGCTTTTTAGGGCGGGACTTTTAAAATTATCTGCGCTCGCCCTGTTAAATGTTACCTTTGGCAGCCCTCCATCGGAGGATTTAACAGGGTGAATCTTTGTCTATTCGCCTGCCCCGCTGCGCCCTGTGAAATTTGCTATAGCAACAGCACAGCGCATTTCACCGGGGTAGTTCCGGAAGATGGTACTGGGGCGGTCCCAAAGGCCCGGGAAGTGTTCGACACCCTGGGATTCAAGGTGTGTGACTTTTCAACGTCGGTTTCCAAAACCGGCAGTGGAGATGTTTGGATGAGTTATGTTTTAGACAAGACCTTGGTTAAATAAAGAACAAAAGATTTAATTGGGCCCCGATGGCGGGATTTTCGTTTCACTCCGACAAGCAGGATGAACACGATAACTAAGATCATTTTTACCAAATAAAGCTAAATGTTAAAAAGAAACTTATAATTTGAGGGAAGTCCCGCAAGCCCCAAGAGGTGGTGCTGTTATGAGCAAAGATCTGGTGCGAAGTGATCGGCCCGATCCCGGCAAGGGCCAGTTTCTCGTTTATGAAGCCGAAGACGGCCGGGTCAAAATTGACGTGCGTCTGTCTGACGAGACGGTCTGGCTGACTCAACAGCTCATGGCCGACCTTTTTCAGACAATCAAACAGAACATCGGACAGCATCTGAAAAAGATCTTTTCAGAAGGCGAGTTGCTTGAGGATTCAGTTGTAAAGAAATTCTTTACAACTGCCGCGGATGGGAAAAAGTACAAGACCAATTTTTATAATCTGGATGCCATTATTTCGGTAGGATATGGTTTTCTCCAAAGACCATCATATCCGATATGAATATCTTGAAGGTTTCACCGATGCCTTTGAGCAAGCTCCCTATGACATTAAGCCCCATGGTCAAGAAAGGGTTCCGTTTCTAAACGTTAGTATACCTAAGAGTATGAAACTGAAAGATCATGTTCATGGAGTCACTGAGGTCCTGACATTCAGTGACAAAGGAAAAATGACAGGATATGTACCTGAAAACGTCAAAAAAAGCCGAATTAAAATAATGGTTCTGATGTCAGATGCATCCTTTCGATTGATTGACCGGAACGGGAATGAAATTGCCCTAACTTCTTCAGGTAAGTTTGATAAAATGGCTGTTTCGGATGAACGACCAATAGTCAGCGCTGTTTCGCAGGGCAACAATAGAATAGCACTATGATAGCAAATAACGGTTGGATTTGCGAGAAGCCTTTCTATTAGTGCCTTT
>CAZDAB010000130.1:0-8096 GCA_964502855.1 uncultured Desulfobacteraceae bacterium
CCGGATATTTTTCAATGATCTCAGGCAGCTTATCACCCGGAAAGCGTTGGACAACCGAATTACCTCTTGACATCACTGTCTCAGACCTCGGCTTGCCGGTTATGGCTGATATTTCACCAAAATATTCTCCGGAATTCACTATCTCGGCGATCTTCTTGCCGCTCCTCACTACAATTAATTCACCTTTGACAAGTTTAAAAAAGTCCGATCCTCTATTACCTTCCCGGAAAATGACTGCTTTATTTTCATATTGCTCTACTTCAGGATCAGCAAGATATGCGGGAATGGCTCCTTTGGTTACGGTTGTCCTTTTCAATATTTCCTCGACCGAGGTCACCCCCTGACGTATCTTTTCCAGGCCTGCATCTCTTAATGTGACCATGCCTTCCAGTATCGCGGCCTTTCTTAATTGGTCTTCCGACACCTGGGCACTGATTATTCTGGAAATCTTATCGTTTACCTCCATAAGTTCAAACAGGCCGAGGCGCCCTTTATATCCGGCTCCCTTGCATTCTGAACACCCCCCGGGTCCGTATATTTTAAGCCCGGATATTTCATCCGGGGAAAATCCCATATCTTCCAATTCTGCCGGATTAAAATTTTCATCCAGAACCTTACATTTGGGACAAAGTTTTCGTGCCAGGCGTTGAGAAAGAACCATTGTCAGTGAAGATGCCACCAGATAGGACGGTATCCCGATATCCAAAAGACGTCCAACAGTAGCAGGACAGTCGTTTGTGTGGAGTGTACTGAAAACCAGATGGCCCGTCATGGCAGCCTTTATGGCGATCTCGGCAGTTTCCAGATCTCTAATCTCACCCACCATAATAATATCAGGGTCCTGGCGTAAGAAGGCCTTGAGAGCCGAAGCAAATGTCATTCCCACATCATCTTTGACATTCACCTGATTGATTCCTCTGAAGTTGAATTCTACAGGATCTTCAACCGTAAGGATTTTATTATCTTCTCTATTCAGTTTATTTAGAACCGAGTATAAAGTAGTTGTCTTACCGCTTCCGGTGGGGCCGGTGACAAGCAACAAGCCATAAGGGCGAAAAATACAACGTTCAAGTGAATTAAGCGCCCCTTTTTCAAGCCCCATCTTTCTCAGATCTACGCTAAGTGTACTCTGGTCAAGGACACGCATTACAATGCTCTCACCAAAAAGGGTTGGCAATGTAGAAACGCGAAAATCGATCGTCTTTCTTTTCCCGAAGTTCAT
This sequence comes from uncultured Desulfobacteraceae bacterium, assembly GCA_964502855.1. Taxonomy (GTDB): domain Bacteria; phylum Desulfobacterota; class Desulfobacteria; order Desulfobacterales; family UBA11574; genus S5133MH16. Next base: position 1,223 of record CAZDAB010000130.1, read on the forward strand.
TTTAATCCTGCCGTCCTGTGGTACACGACGTTCGGCGATATTAAGTCCGGCCAAAATCTTAAGCCTGGAATTTACAGCATTTTTTATAGTGGTGGGCAGGTTCATCGATTTGAAAAGATAGCCGTCCAGTCTATATCTTACCTGCAACATCTTCTCAAAGGGCTCGATATGGATATCGCTTACGCCCTCATTGATGGCTTTTACAAGAATACCGTTCACAAGTTTTATAATGGGAGCATCAGATGCCGTGTATTCATCGGAGACTTCGGTGCCGACTGAATCTACTAACTCCAATTCCCCCACAGCCTCGGAAACTAGAGAACCGAAGTCATCGACACCTGCAACAGTTTCATCTTCTTCGGCGACTTCCTCTTTTTGGCCAATGTAATTGTTATACTCTTCATCATCTATTTTATAATAAGTTCTGTAAGCCTCAACGATATCTTTCTCGGTGGAAATACTGATACTGATACTTTTTTGAACTTCGTTCTGTAAATCGGAAACAGCAGATGTATCGGTCGGCTCCGCCATGGTGATAACAAGGTCTTCTCCTTTGAATCTTAAAGGAAAAGCCAAGTATTTTTTGGCCATTTCATAAGGCACAAGCTTGAGGACTTCGGGATCAGGAGTTGTTTTTGTTAGTGAAACGGCAGGATAATTATGGATACGGCTCAGCACACTAACAATGGTATCATCTTCGATATATCCGAGCTTAATAAGAATATTTCCCAAGCGCCCCTTATTCTTTTTCTGATAGTTCAGAGCATCTTCCAGTTGGGTGCCGGTAATGTAGCCCTCTTTGCATAAAAGTTCGCCAATCTTGACCTTTCCGGCTCCGGATTGATCCATGATGGTCGATTTCAGGCTTGATTTCCTTGACTGGGCCGATTTGGAAGGATTATCACGCTGTATTGGTACTGTTTTTGCCATTTTTTTTTATTTTAATAAAATCGCTTCGCAATTTTATATATCGCGGATGTACGGTTTAACTGATGATTTATAAATGAGATTGAATTTGATCTTTTTATTTGTCTGCAACATATGTGCCGATTTGCAATTATTTCGATGGGATTAAAGGGAAATGTTAAATTATATATGATATCAACAAGATATAACATATATTATTCATGAACTCGGGCTTCTTGGCAGGCAGGATCGATGGCAAATTATTGACAGGTACTAACAATAAACTGACGGACTATTGTAGCATCTCAAAAAATTCTGGTGCTGGTGTATTAAATGATGATATTGACCCGCTTTTAACGGGTGACCTCAATTGGGCAAAGTGCCTTTCATTCTCTGAATAAACTCTAAATCTTCCTTGCTTCTCATGGTCATCCTGTTTTCAACTTCTTCTTTATCCAGACCCATCAATACCTTATACGCATTATATTTTGTCTTGCAAAAATATATGTCAAAAGGATCTTTTTTCTTTTGAATCCTGTAAATTCTAATGCCGGGGACTTCGTCATTTTGGATATAATCGTATTCCGTATTGATTAAAAGCGGTTCGATATCGTGCTTGTTCTGCCATGGGATGCATGCGCCTTCCATTTCAAGAACAGGACCCATTATTGATCTTATTTTCTCGGTAACGCCTCCCACGGCAAGGATAATATCCCCCGTCAGGGAACCGGTTACTCCGATCTTCTGATTTACCGGCTGCTTTATATAATCTGAGATAATTGCAATATCTATGGCTACGGAAGCACTATCCCCCTCCACACCGGCATGGGCCTGTATATATTCCACATGCATTTCATATCCCACATAAGGCGCTCCGATTTTCTGTAATACTTTTTTTATTGACGCTCTAACATTTTGAGCAGCCGCCTTGGCAATATCGCCGATTCTGCCGGGGGCAACCACCGTGTCCGAACCTCCGGCATTAATTTGGCAATGGATCGGCAACGGTTGGCCCAACATTTGTCCGCTCGATTTTGAATAGGTTACTGCCAGCCCTACAACATAACCGATTGAATCGGTCATCGCGCCGATGTATTTCTTAAGATCTCTCTTGTGCTGAACCATTTCTTTGGAAACCGCTCCCTCAAGGCTTAAATGCTCATCCAGGGCACGGCTGACATGTTCCGGCAGAACCAGTTGAGCACCATCGAGTATTGCCTCAAACTCGGCCGTCTTGATGATACCATTTATCGGTCTTAAGATACTGCTTAATTTTTTATCTGACGCACGACATCGAAGCTCCTTTATTATTTCCAAAACCGCATCCCTGGAAAACTCTCGCTCCTTCAATTTGTAATCATCAGGAAGACTTTTTCCAAATATGTGCTCACTTCTTTTCCTTACTCCTTCATAACCTTCTTTTTCTATTACCCCTTCCCAGGCATCTTTGAGTTCTTCCCCGAGATTGAGGATCTCCTGCTTTACATACTGGACAACCTGCTTGATATTTTTCGCTGTTTCAGGAACCGCACTTTCCAAATGGATAATTTCCCCTTTGTCTTCTATTCTGCTTATGAAAGCGCCATCTCCTTCTTTCTGAAGAAATTCCAGAGTATCATGATTGCAACAGGCGACGATTATATTATCGGCTTTTAAATAATTTTCCGACCGATCCGCAGACCCACTCCCCGTGTTTCTCCCCCCTTCAAGAATAAATTTTTTATTCTGCATTATCTCCAACAGGTCGGGCATATACCCCACCTTAATCATGGTTTTTAACTCATCAATGTAAATAATCGGAGATTTTGCATGGGCGCCTAAATACGCCCGCTTATGAGCCGGAGTATGAAGGTTGCCTGACTGATACGGGTCATGCCGGAACCCCCCTTTCATATTTCTGGAATCCGGTTCAGATATCCTTGCCATTAATTCGTTGTCTTTTCTGGGATCGTATAACACCTCCGGAACCATATCATATAGATGCTTGACAGCATTTTGTTTGCCGGTAAGGGCTTGTTGTTGTATTTTCTCCTGCACCTTGTAATTACTTTCCTGCATATACATGAATATTGCGCCGATACCGGCAAGGCCCGTGAGAATAAATGCCGGGGCAAAATAAAGTCCGGCAACAACACCCATACCCGTCGCCCCGAGCAAGCATTTTTTTAGTTTCCCGGAGGCATGTATCTGATCAGAAAGACTGAAATCATCCACACTTTCTTCTGCAGATACGATTTTATTCATTATTTTAGCCAGTTGGTCATCCAATTTTTCAGAATCTTCATAGGCGACCCGAATGGTATTTTTATCTTTCCCCGGGTACGCCACAATAGATTGTTTCTGCCTTAAATAGTCTCCAAACGACTTGTCAACAACCTCGCTAAACATGTTGGCAAGCATGGATTTTCCAGTTCCCGGTCTTCCCACCATAAGAATATGTCCTTTGTTTTGCGCAATTTTCCTTATGGCGGCCTTGGCCTTATCCTGAAAGATAACCTGTTCGATGGGGTCCTTGGGCACTGAAATTTCAGAGGTGTCTTCAAAAAAAGACAAATGTTGCTCCAGAGTCTGAGGATAATGCATCAATTCCTTTATCCATGCATAATCCTTTTCTTTATAATCACTTATCATTTTTATATCCCCTGAAAGAATCCAACAAATAAAATTTTCCTGCTTCGGTCACCCAAGCCATCTTATTAATTTCTGAATATACCTGAGGCAAATCCTCTTTTATGGGCTCAAGCGCATTAAAATTATGCATTACAGAAAAATTGACGAATAATTTCTTTCCATCATATTCGGATTGAGGAACATAGTTGAACGTAACTCCAACTTTAGAATTATTTAACACACGCTTAACAACATCTTTTTTGTTTGTCTCTACATCAAGCTTCTCAAACACCACTCTATATACTTCAGGCAGACGAGCTTCAGAATAATCTATCTCAAGCGGTTTGCTAAAAAGGAGTTTCAGCGGTTCTGCTTTTCCGGCAGTGCACAGGCGAAGAGAATTATTTAATTTTGGATCTATTTTAATTAGTTGATCAAACAATTGCATGTATTGAACAAGTTTAATGTCATCAATCCAGAATTCAACTTTATTGTCGGAATCAAGAACACAGGCTTTTGATTTTCCATTTATTGAAAATTTGATTAACCGGTATGATTTGTTTTTATCATAGGATTTGAAATCGAATCCTTTCATTTCAAACAACCCATCGGCAATATAAGCTTTTTCAAGAATAACTCCGACATCTTTCGAAATATTAGCTCTGATATAATTAAGCTTATCCGTTATACTCCCCGGGATATTTAAATATGAAAAATGTCCCCCGATATCCTCACAGGTTCCGATCACATTAGATATTTTACTTGGCTCTATTTTGTTTAGCCTTTTTATTATAGGATTATAAGGCCTTAATAGTTCAGTTATTTTGTCTAAATGGGACTTAAAACTTTCGTCTTGAGCAGGGCTTGTATCTGTTTTCCAATCTGATTTGAGTGCTTCGACAGGGATTTGGTTATCTTTTAACAGCCCGTGCAATTTTTGTGGTAATATTTTTCTGATTTTTTCTTTTATCTTATAAAAAGGCATGCGGTAATAAATTTCACATCCAACCAGCTTTTTATTTATTTGAATAGGAGTAGGATTAAGTAAATACCTGGCCAACTCAGATATTTTATATTCCATCACCGTCTTTTTTTTAACCCTCTCCCAAATCCTGCTTAAATCAAAATGTGTATATTTCCCTTTAGATATCAACCAGATACTACCTGGACACAATTCATCTTTATTCTTAGGAAACATTATATTTGTTGCTGTTGGTCTATAATTCATAACCATAAGTTCCTTCTTGAAACTTAATATTTTCAATAGCACAAAGTAATTCAACAATCTTAGGGTAGCAAAAACCATGCACAATTTGATTATTGATACTAAATATATAGATTTCAGATGGTTAGATAATCAGCGAGGATTCTTGGAAAGGAATATTATGAAATTTATTTATCAATTTTTATGTAATCCACTTCACATTTTGAAAATCTTTATACAATGTTCATAACACGTCAACAATATTAGCTTTTGGGTGTCTAACCGGAACTCTGTTTCCAAACCCAGGCAGGCATTGAAGTGATGGAGTTAAAGTAAAAAAGGATGGATTTTTCTTGATTAAACTTAAGTTGAGCGATTCTTTGCGAAGAGATGTGCTGAGATCTTGATGCATAAGGGTTCGCGAAAACCGCCCCGGAAAGAGATCGGGATGGATATGTCGAGGATTTTCACGGATACTTGATGCGCAAGAGATCTCTATGCAGATCAAGTAAAAAATCGCTCAATTTGAAATATTTTATGCCTGTGTAAGGTGGGGTTAGCGGTATATCAAGGCAAGTTTTGTATTCCCGGTTTATTTAAATTAATGGGCAACACACCTGAATCCAAGGATGTTAGAGTGAGATTCAGGCTCGATCTTGAAGCGGCTGAATAATCTGACGTCATCTCCTGATATCCAGCTTCCGCCTTTTGCGATATGGTATCTATATTTATTTTTATTATCTGACAGCGCTGTAACATCGTCCAATGTCCATTCTAAAATATTTCCGATGGTATCAACGATCCCAAAATCGTTTTCAAATTCTGCGTATTTTTCCACCGGAGTTGTGTCGCCGGTACAACTATCCTCTATGTTGCACGAATGTTTTTTCCATTCTTCTCCCCATGGGAATATCCATCCCTTTGCAGTTCTTGATGCGGCCTCCCATTCATTTTCAGTGGGGAGTCTCTTACCGGTCCATGCCGCAAAAGCCATGCCATCCTCAAGGCTGATTTGAACTATGGGGTGATTTCTTTTATTATGAAGCGTGCTGCCGGGACCGCACGGTTGATACCAGCATGCTCCTTCCACTGTTTCGCAATAAAGAGAGGAATTCCATGTAGATGTCATTAAACCTGTTATTTCATCTTTTTTTCTTTGAAAACGCCCGTAATAAACGTTTCCATATCCAACTTTTTCGGCTACAGTTTTGTATCCTGTTTTCTCAACAAATATTTGGAAAAGCCCGTTGGTTATAGGGAATCTGCCGATATAAAAAGGTGATAAGGAGATCATTTGTTCGGATTTCTCATCTTTTCCGGGCTTTTTAGTTCCAACAATATATTTACCCCCAGGAATCAATATATAATGATTGTAATATCTATCCATTACACCGAGGTAACCGTCAAATTTTTCGGCAAGAAGTCTATCTTTTTTTACTTTATCACTGACTTCATCAGAATATTCCTGACCTAAAGAATCAACAGGAAATCCTATTCCTTCAGTTTCTTTTGCAACTTCTGCCTTTTTAATGCCATTTTTTATATTATCTTCATCAAAATTCTCATCAACCCTTCCAAGACCTCCGTCAAAACCAGTTTCTTCAACAGTGTCATCTATATCAACATCCTCAACCTCTTCTAAAACTTCATCTTCCTCTAAATCCTCAATCTCATCTTCTTCAGCTATTTCATCTGAGACTTCCTCTAAATCCTCAACCTCTTCTAAAACTTCATCTTCCTCTAAATCATCGACTTCCTCAATTTCTTGAGAATCATCGATTGTTATACCTTCGGGCACTTCACTTCCTATAAGAGGATCCGGACCCATACCATCGTCTGAACCGTCTCCATCACCAACAGCCACATCGCCATCACCGGTATCACCGGACTGAAATCCCATACCGGCATCTTTTTCTAAAGCCCCAACCCCATCTGGACGATCTTCTGCCCCCCATGTGTCTAAGCCTGTGCCATTCCCGGCGCCTTGCAGATCTTCCTGGCCGCCGTCCGCTTCACTATGCTCTTGCTCTTCTGCAAGCGCATCCACATCAACATCCTCAACCTCTTCTAAAACTTCATCTTCCTCTAAATCCTCAATTTCATCTTCTTCAGCTATTTCATCTGAGACTTCCTCTAAATCCTCAACCTCTTCTA
>CAZDAB010000131.1:0-8050 GCA_964502855.1 uncultured Desulfobacteraceae bacterium
CCGCTCTGAGAAAAAAAATTCTCAATGAAACCACATTGATAGATCTGGCTCGCTTGCCAAATGAATCTTTTGGTTCCGCTGCTGGGGAGGTCAAAGTTGATACCGTGATTGTTTCTTGGAGTTCTCCGCATAAAATAAAAGTGCCGACTAATCTCATTGCATATCGTGGATATGAACGCATCTCATCGATCACGCCTAGAACAGCACATATTCATGGAGAATTATCAATGAATAATGTTGCCAAAGCTCCTGATTATGTTTGGCCTGTAAATACGACTGATTTGCACAACATTATCCTTGAAAAAATTGAGAAAAAGGGTGTTCCTTTAGTTTCTCTGGTTGATTTTTGTTTGGGATTGACTCCCTACGACAAATATAAGGGACATACAGAGAAGCAGATCAAAGAAAAGGCTTTCCACGCTGACTACCAAAAAGATCCAACTTACAAGAAACTCCTGAAGGGAAATGATGTTCGCCGTTACCATGTTAGATGGAATGGTGAAGAATGGATTAGCTATGGTTACTGGCTTGGGGCACCCCGTGAAGAACGATTTTTTACTGATAAGCGGATTCTAGTTAAGCAGATAATCGATTGGAGCAGTTTACGTATTTGGGCCGCATTAACATCCGATGTTCTCTATAATACCCAAAATGCGTTCAACCTCCTACCTATTGGCGAAACCTCGCTCGAGTACATTTTGGGGCTTTTGAATTCTAAGTTGATTAACTTCTATCATCAGAAGCGCTTTCTTGATGAGTTTAAAATGCGATTCCAAAAGATCCTTATAAGGGACTGTAAACGTTTTCCCATACGCACCATCAACTTCGACGATTCCGCCGATGTCGCACTGCATGCCCAAATGGTCGGCCTTGTTGATCAGATGCTGGAGTTGAATAAAAAACTGGCCGAATCCAAGGTTCCCCAGACAACAGAGATGTTGCGACGACAAATCGAATCGACAGACAGGCAGATCGATCAACTCGTGTATCGTTTGTATGATTTAACAGCTGAACAAATCAAGATAGTGGAGTCAGGAACCTAAAAATGTATAACCGGGGGCAAATAGGGACGTGGGTGACTTATTGAATTATTTTTAAAATGATATCGCCCAACAAGTTAGTTTGAGCAGGCAAGCTGCTCAACTGCGCGTTCTGTGTCAGAATAAAATAAATACTTGCATTGTATCTCAATTAGATATATTATTGAGGCTCAATTGGAGCTAATATTATGAAATTTTTAAGCGTAAGAGATCTAAAAACAAAATCGTCACAAGTTTGGAAGGAACTGCAGGGCCAAAAGGAAATGATCGTTACCAGTAACGGCAGACCGATTGCTCTCCTTTCATCAATAAATGAAAACAATCTTGAGCAAGTTTTAACCGCATTTCGTCATGCTCGCGCAACTAATGCTGTTGCATTACTTCAATACGAATCATCTCAAAAAGGGACCGATAAAATATCCATGGATGAAATCGATGCCGAAATTGGAGCCGTAAGGTCTAAACGGAAAAAATGAAAATCGTATTGGACACAAATGTTCTTGTCTCTGGCCTACTTACCCCCTTTGGTCCAAGCGGTAAAATTGTTCGGATGGTATCCGCAGGTGAGCTTATTTTATATATAGATGCACGCATTTTATCAGAATACCAAGAGGTTCTTCACCGTCCAAAATTCAAATTCAATAAAGATCATATCAGCATTTTGCTTGATTTTATAAAACTATATGGACAATTTGTTTCGAGTTTACCACTTAAGAACCGTTTGCCCGATCCAGACGATGAGCCATTTCTCGAAGTTGCCATTGCTGGAAAAGTACGGTCCTTAATCACAGGAAATATTGTCCATTACCCTCCTTCATCCAGGGAGGGTATAAAAATATTTTCTCCTTCGGAATTCCTTGAGTTTTTTAGAAAACAAAATAGGACCACAGAACAAGGCGTTTAACTCAGACGGCTGGTATAATGCGGTTTTTCAAATATTTTCCACCTAAGAGCTTTTTCAGCTTTCTGGAAAGCCTTGGCTTTAAGCCCGCCGCTGGTTAACTTTGCGTTGGCTGTATAAAAAAATATGCGGAAAGCGTTTTTTGTTTTTAAACCTCAAATGTGATATCGTAATTAAGTTTTCTAAAGCCAATCTAAAAGAGGTCGAAATTATGAGACAATTTAAGATAGTCGTTGAGAAACACCCGGATACCTATGTTGCTTATCCTCTTGGCCTAAAAGGGGTTGTGGTCGGTCAGGGTGATACATATGAAGCAGCTTTGGCTGATGTTAAATCGGCAATTAAGTTTCACGTTGAAACATTCGGGCCTGAAGAAATTGATGTTGATCCACCCATTCTGGAAGCCTTCATCGCAGAAGCGGGAGTATCAGTCTGATGTCGAAGTTTCCTGTTGATGCTCCGATTCGAAAAGTTGTTAAATCCTTTGAGCTTCTTGGATTCAATGTTGTTCGTGAGGGCAATCATATTGCAATGTTAAGAGAAAATAGAGATGGAACCCGAACTCCCCTAACGATGCCAAACCATCCAACAATCAAGAAATCAACCCTGAGAACCATCCTTACACAAGCAAGAATACCAAGGGATGAATTCTTGGATGCGTATTATAAATAATTTGTTGTAATTTTATTTCACCTTCACCGAACATAGCGCTTTACCAGAACTGAATTTCGCTGCGCTTTATGCAGTCTGGTAAGCTTTTCGTTGGGCTACATGATAAACTACATGATAAAGTCTGTACATATTTATAAAGCAAACAAATATGGTTCAATCTGATATGCAAACAATCTTTCTTTTCTATAAATCAGAAGCTGATAGGGAAAAATATGAATGACATCCCCGAGCAAAATGAAACTGTGACGTTAACGCTCAGAGAACAATTCTCAGACTTCGAGACCAAGAGCCGAAGCGAATTTGATGAAAACGGTTGGAGCGTATTTACTGACAAAATAAATGAGTATTTCAACGACCTTTATGTAGGCACAAGACGTGAATGCATCTCACGTGTCGATAATGAAATGACATTAAAGTACAGTGGAAAGGATGCTGAGCGCGCGTCAATGCGTTTGGATTTTCAACGTCTTTACGGTCGTAAAAGAACAAGGTATGGCTTACAAATAGGGGCATTAGTCGGCAGTCTTTTTACCGGTATCATTGCAAACTGGGCTTTTTCTGACATTCATGGAAAAGACCCTTCTATTCTACCGTGGGCTATTCTTGTTGTTGTCCTTGGTATCACAATAATTCTTTCTTCTTTTTCTTTCATTAAGGATATGGAGCCGTAAATATGAGCACGCCTTTAGATAAGAAACGAAAAAATAGATTCCTTCTTCTTCACAAGCTTTATGAAAAAACTGATGGAGTTGCAGACCGCCACCTTGTTGACATTCGTGAGGTGGGTAAAGAAATTGGGATCAGTCCTGATACAGCGTTAGATACATTTGAATACCTTAAAGGAGAAGGGCTAACAAAATGGATGGCGCTCGGAGGAATCGGCACTATCACACATTGGGGAATTAAGGAGGTCGAGGATGCATTAGACCAAAAGGAGACAGCCCACTTTCCTGCGAACATTGTCATTCTCTCTAACAGCCCAGGCGCAAACGTAGTGGCAGGTTCAGGCCACCAATTTAGTCCCGAATCATCCATTTTTGATCAGCGCGGTCAAAATGTGAAATACCAATACAATGCTGCTGGAAATATCAATTTTGGAGCTGTACAGAACGCTGCTGATTTCATCACTCAACTTGAACTGCTTAAGCAAGAGATATCAAAAGCTCATAAAGAACAGCTAATCAATGAATTAACCGAGAGCAAAACTAAAACCCAGCTTCTCGAAGCTATTGAAGAGGCAAATAAACCGAATCCTGACAAAAACTCGTTACTCGGGTATTTGGGGCATGCAAAAGACTGTTTAAGAGGGATCGCGGAGATTAAGGGCATTGTTGAGGCAGTTACTATGGCTTGCGAGTGGGTTAGAAATAGTTTTTGAAAAAAGGCAATAAGATACAACCGCCCAATTAGTCAATTCAGGCGACGGGAAGGGGCGGGGGGGGGCGCTGGGGAAGGGACTTCCGGGACGTCCATTGGAATATTGGTTGACGACTGATAGGGAAAATGGTGTCATTCATGAATAGTGCCTTAGAACAATTTTTAGCATAATATTAGAATCTTATTATTTCAACAAAACCTTGACTTGTGGATATATGCAGCATGAATACGATAAGATTTCTCAGTTCCATAGATGAATCTACCCGGGTAGTGAAGTGCCGAATTAAAAGCTTATACTTGTCCGCCTATGGAGGATTCCTCTTGTGTGAGAAACTGTGGCACCGTTTTTTCGATTTTTGGATAGGGTATACCGGTGGCGATATTTTCAGGTATGATCCGGTTAAGCGTCAAAAAAAGGCAAATTGCGCTAACTGCGGGGTTTGTTGGTTAGGCGGCCGCACATATTGTATAACTCATGCGCGCAAAGTGTCGCGTTCCGCACAAGTAGTCTGTCAATCTCGCTTGTGATGTGGACAGACGAACCGTGTTGGTGTTTAGCGTTTTTTATCTCACGAGGAGGGTACAGATGACAGGCTACTTTGAGCAAAATGATCCATTGTTTTTCTCGCCTCAGTTAAGTGTGGTGTTTCCAACAACAGGGTTGAAAATAGAGGGATTGGTGAACCAAGACAAAATCTCTGCTGTGTTGTCGACGGCAGCACGCAGCATGCTCTCTTTCAACTGGAAGTACGTAGTCGATAGATATGTACTGAACAAAAGCACCGCCAAAACCTATGCTGGAATTTTCCAACGTCAAGCGGAACGAGGGTCAATCCCTTGGATCCTCGGACCTGCAAGCCTGATTCCCGGTGTAGGCGCGGCAATCACGGTCGCAACATCGACCATCGATGGACTGATGCGACTCGCTGACTCGGGCTCTGTGAGTGCATCCCAGTTGATTGTATTAATGGCTGACGGAGGCGCCTTCATAAAGACCTGGTCGCTGGAAAGGCACCCGCAACACGGTGAACTTCTTGTAACGATTGTCTTCTACAACGTCACAGTAGGCTCTGAGAATCGAATGCACGGAATATATTCCTCCAAGCACGCACTGGTTGTTCGGAGCTGACATCGGCGCGGGAGTGTGTTTAGGACTCCGAAACGCCGTCTAACCTTTAAGGATTGACACGACCTGAAAGGTCGTTTTCAATCTATTGTTCAAGAAGCCCGGTTCGCTGAGCTTTTTGCATAAGGGTATTGCTTTGATGATCTGGGTGGGGAGACACCCTGGAATCAATAAAATTCGGGGTGCCGGAGATTAACAAAGACTTTTTATCGATACAAAGACATAATTTTAAAGAAATAGTTATGGGTGTTCGGAGCAAAAACCCGGGTCAAGGCGCAGTTGTCCTGTGCCGCTTCAACCAGAGATCGGCGGCCGCTGTTCCCGTTTTGCCGGTATCAGTTCCAGTGTGTGCCATTCGCGTTTGAGCACATTGACAAAAAAACTTGATGCCGCTTTAGCAAATACGCATAGTGCCCGATAAACAGTTATCGACTTTTCTACGGTGGAGGAAATAATCCTGTAGTTGATCTCCGGGGATTCAGTCGGGTGTTTTTTTGTAAAAATCGACAAATTGACGCACTGTGCGGGTATAGCACTCCTGTGTGCGTTCGCTCATGTCGGCCCCGATAAGTCATGATCTACGCTTCGCTAAGACAAGCTTGCAGGGCCCTCATGGATTGATCGTAGTAATTCTTCATCATAACCTCTCTCCTTTCATTTGAAGGGTTTATTGGATGGGGATCCAATAGAGGTATGACAGAGAATTAATAGCTTTTGCAACCTGCCGTGGATGGGCTTTATTTGAGGGAATTAACTGAAGTCTTATCTGCCGCGAAGCGGCTTACTTGAACATTTCGCTTCAGCGGACAGCTAACCGCTGCTGCTGAGCTTTTTTAGGCGTATATAAACTTTTTTGAACTATTCATATTCTTAATGTAAACAGAAAAGAGATCAAAATTATCTGATTATGCTGATAAGTAACGACAAAGAGAAAAAATATTTACATTTTAAGCAATTAAAAAAGAAATACGGCATTTCATCTGACAGTTACATAGTCAGTTCGTTAAATCCGTTATATCCGATTTTACAAAAGATGGAAGAACATACCTGTATAGCTCCTGAAGAATTTAAATGGCTGCATACGAAAGGATTGGTGTCTAAAGAAATCTGGACAGCCTGTCGTGATATTCAGGCATCCTGTATGGGAAAACAGCCTGAATATATGGAAAAGATAATGTATTCGGATAAAAGTGGGAAAAACCGACAAAAGAATTCAGACAAATCAGAAGAAAAACTAAAAAGAATGAAGCTTAAATACGGGGTGCATAAAGCCGCTTTTGATCGCATAAAGAAAAACTCATCTGCTCTTATTCCGGTCCTGCAAAAATTGGAACGGGGTAAAAGGTTATTATCCGAAGAAGTAGTATGGCTTCAGGAAAATCATCTGCTGAATGGAAGAATCGCCGAAGCATACCATAAAAACGAGGCTGAATATTATGAACAAATCTATGAACGTACCGACAATCTCTGGAATATTGTCAATGCAAGCAGTCATTGGCGGGGGGCCGGGCGTTCGGAAGATGCTGTAAGGTTGACAGACTGTGTGGATTTGCCGGATATCAGGAACAGCAAGCTTAAAGCCGCGTTGCTTACGACGCGGGGAGGTGCTCTCAGAGATATCCGGGAATCGGAACAGGCTGAAATCTGTGCGCTGAAAGCCATCTTTTTCCAATCAGAAGACTATCGACCGTATAATTTAATGGGGGCTGTTCATTATGACCTGAGATTTTATGGCGAAGGTGATATGTGGTTTGAAGAAGCTGAAAAGCGGGGTGCGCCCAGACATGAGGCGGATGCTGAACTTAGACGGATTGTAAGAAGGTCAAACGGAAAGGATCGTCAGCAGTTAATTGAACATCTTTTTCGGAAAGATCCGGTTCGATACAGTTGGGTCCGGGAAGAATCGAAAAATGAAAAAAACAGAAAAACTGGCCGGCGAAGAAAAAAAAAGAAAAAAATTCGGTAAAATAATCGTTGTGCTTGCAACTGTTTTATAAAATTATTAATAAATTAAAATATCTATACGCCTATAGGGATGGGGAGTAGCCTCACGGCTACCCCCTCCCACACCACCCGGAAGAACGGGTCACGTATCCGGCGGTCCCCGCTTCGCTAAAGCTCCGACGGGACAGGTCGGCTGGTCAAGGCAGGCGCAAATATAACGATATCTTGCCTGCCGGGCCTAAAAAACAGAACGCTACCGGCATTTCAGCGACTAATGCATGATACCGATAAGTTGGGGATCTGGGGTCTGACCACGCTAACTGCCTGAATATTTGAAAAAAGAGCTCTAAAAATAGCCGCTTTTGGTCTTAAACATACCATTTTGGGTGCAAAACTGCAGGTCTAAGGATTTTTTTGAAATATGATTTCGCTTAAAAGGTCCTTTTGGGGGTCAAAAAGAGTTGTTTAATACAATTTTAGGGCCTATTTAGGGCTTCTTTATCTGTTATTATAGTCGGTTACCGTGGTCCGCCCCCAAAAGACAAAATTCGAGGCTTAAAAATAGGTTCTTCTCCAACTAAATTGGAGAAGAACCAACAATATTAATAAGGGTCAAAAGTAGACTTGACCCCCTTTCCTTATTTTGGAGTGACGTATGACAACGTTATTTGATCCGGTTCAGTTGGGAGAATTATCTCTGCCCAACCGCATTATTATGTCTCCGCTAACCCGTTGCCGCGCCAGTGAAGGTCGGGTGCCGAATGCTCTAATGACAGAATATTACTCCCAGCGTGCAACGGCAGGTCTGATTATTAGCGAAGCCACATCTGTCACACCTATGGGGGTGGGTTATCCGGATACGCCCGGGATCTGGTCGGATGAGCAGGTTGATGGTTGGAAGCTGGTGACGGATGCGGTGCACAAGGCTGGTGGCCGTATGGTACTGCAACTGTGGCATGTGGGTCGCATTTCTGATCCGCTTTACCTCGA
>CAZDAB010000132.1:0-8016 GCA_964502855.1 uncultured Desulfobacteraceae bacterium
TTATATCATAACCGAACATGATAAAATGGGCATTTTCACTGGGAAGCGCCTGGCCCATGCAGGCAGCATGGTACACCCCATTGGCAGACGCCACCGCCATTCTGTCTAAAACAGGAGTTTTGGCAGCCTGAAGCGGTGTCTTAAAATCAAGTTCCGGGTATGATCTGTCCCCAAGCCCGTCGAGCAGGATAAGAATACATTTTTCAGGCATATGGAATTCCTTAACTTATGGATTCGGGTCAATATGATTATTTCACGCGCCGGAGTTTGTTGAGAAGTTACACCAGAACTTATTAAATTACTATTTTTCTATGCTCTTATCAAATATTTTAAAAATTCGAAACATGAAATCGGAAAGATGTGACGGCGAGTGAGCCTTATTTTTTGCACTTGCCATACTCACCTTTAAGGGATTATAATTTTTAAGATATTGTTTAAAACTCCTTAATTTTCCCGAACGATACAAGGAAATTCGCATGAAAACACCCCCCTATGACAGAATTGTAGAGAACGCCGTTTCACTGGCAGAGACTTGGCAAAACCGGGCCAACGCTTTATTGACAGACGAAGAAAAGGGAATTGCCCAACAAATGCAAGGTCTGGTAACGCATCCCCCGGACAAGGTGGTTTTGACCCAGTTGATTGATCAGAGTTTTCGTTCTGAAAACACCGCCCGCGTGGCCGACCAGATAAACTACTTGCTTGCAAAATACGGTGTACCGGATTTCTTTTCCTCCGTCGAAAGATTGCTTGCTCAGATGTTTATGGGTTTCGGCCGTTATATTCCCAGTATTTCCGTACCCAAGATGATTGAAAAAATGCGCCACGACAGCAGCCGCGCGATTATTCCGGGTGAACCCGAAGCCCTGGGTTCACATCTACATCTGCGAAAGCAGCAGGGCGTGCGCATGAATATCAACCGTCTGGGAGAAGCCATCCTGGGCGAAGCCGAGGCCCGACACCGCCTGGCAACCTATATAGATGATCTGAAAAGCCCGGACATTGAATACATCTCTGTAAAAATTTCCACCATCTATTCTCAAATTCAATCGCTGGCCTTTGAACACACCGTCACCATATTAACAGAGCGACTGTCACGGCTTTATGCGGCAGCCAGAGACCACCTTTATGTGCGCAGCGACGGCAGAGGGGTTCCAAAGTTTGTGAATCTGGACATGGAGGAATACCGCGATCTGGAAATAACCGCTGCTGCTTTTACCAGGACCTTAGATCAGGATGAGTTTAAAAATTATTCCGCCGGCATTGCACTTCAGGCATATTTGCCGGATTCATTTGCTCTGCAAAAAAAGCTGACCGCATGGGCCCGAACACGGGTTGAAAAAGGCGGAAGTCCCATCAAGATACGAATCGTCAAAGGCGCCAATATGGAAATGGAACAACAGGAATCCGCTCTGCATAACTGGCCTGTGGCCCCTTACGACAATAAGCTTGAAGTGGACGCCAATTACAAACGGATGATCGATTCCGGCATGGCGCCGGAAAACATCAGAGCGGTGCACCTGGGCATCGCATCCCACAATCTATTTGAGCTGGCCTATGCCGATCAGTTGGCCCGGCACTATCACGTCACCGACTGTTTTTCCTTTGAAATGCTCAAAGGCATGGCAGATCACGTGCGCCGGGCCATTCAGGAAATTTCGGGAGATGTTGTGGTCTATGCACCGGTAGCCACCAGAAAACAGTTTATAAATGCCATTGGCTACCTGGTTCGTCGCCTGGATGAAAATACGGCCGAAGAAAATTTTCTGCGGTATTCTTTTGATCTTAAAACCGATTCCAAATCCTGGGAGTTTTTGAAAAAGCAATTTATAGCTTCTTATCATTCCAGAAATAAGGCAGGCCAAACACCAAACCGGATACAGAATCGGCAGGAGGAGACGTTTCCGTATCCCATGGGGACCTATCATGAAAACGAGTTCAGCAATGAACCGGATACGGACTGGGCTCTGTCCGCCAATCGTAACTGGGCCGAATCCATACGCAATAAATGGAGAAAGTCTCCGGAACATCCACCCATAAAAATACCCCTGGTGGTTGGCGGAAAAGAAATTTATGCGGACCGGCCTATCAAAGCGTGTTGGGATCATTCTCAGTTCCCGAAAGAGGTTTGTATCGCCACCTATGCCGAGGCTGTTGACGACGATATCCAGCAAACGCTGAACGTTGCCCAAGCCGACCCGGACGGCTGGCGGCGCAAGAGCATGCGAGCCCGTCATGAAATCCTGTCCAGAGTCGCCATAGAGCTTCGTAAAGCCAGGGGCGATCTGGTGGGTGCGGCGGCGGCAGATACCGGCAAAATTTTCACCGAAACCGATGCCGAGGTTTCTGAGGCCGTCGACTTCGCGGAATATTATCCTTTTTCTGCCAAAATATTTACTGGCCTTCCCAATGTCACGGGCAGCGGTAAAGGCGTGGGGCTGGTCATTTCTCCCTGGAACTTTCCGGTTGCCATTCCCTGCGGTGGAATGACGGCATCTCTGGCTGCTGGCAACACCGTTATTTTCAAACCGTCGTCAGCCGCAGTTCTCACGGCCTGGATATTGTGTCAGGCGTTCTGGAGGGCCGGCGTTTCCAAAAACGTGTTGCAGTTTCTGCCCTGCAGCGGTTCAACGGCAGGCGCAGCACTTACCAACCACCCTGATGTGGATTTCATCATTTTGACCGGCGGCACCCATACCGGCATGACCATTTTAAAGCAGCGGCCGGGGGTCTATCTGGCCGCTGAAACCGGCGGGAAAAATGCCACCATCGTTACCGCCATGTCCGATCGGGACCAGGCCATCAAACACATCCTTCACTCGGCGTTTAGTAATTGCGGTCAAAAATGCAGCGCAACTTCTTTATTGATACTCGAAAAAGAGGTCTATCAAGATGCAAACTTTAAAAAACTGCTGGTCGATGCCGCCCAAAGCTATCCGGTAGGATCGGCCTGGGATTTTGAAAACAAAATGGGGGGGCTGATCCGGCCCCCGGACGGAGATTTGAAACGCGCGCTGATCCAGCTCGAACCCGGCGAATCCTGGGTCCTGAAACCTGAAAATATGGATGACAATCCTTACCTGTGGACACCGGGCATCAAGTGGGGTGTGCAGCCGGGAAGCTACACCCACACCACCGAGTTTTTCGGTCCTCTGCTGGGCGTGATGCAAGCCCAAGATCTGGATCATTCCATCGAGATGGTCAACCAGACCGGGTACGGTCTGACATCGAGTCTTGAGAGCTTGGACCCCCGGGAGCAAAAGCACTGGAAGGATCGCATTTACGCCGGGAATCTCTATATTAACAGAGGCACAACCGGTGCGGTTGTTCTGCGCCAGCCCTTCGGCGGTATGGGAAAATCGGCCCTGGGCGCCGGAATTAAGGCCGGCGGTCCCAACTATGTGGCTCAGTTTATGAATTTTGAAGAAGTCGATTTTCCTGCTGTGGGTGCAATTCAAAATGATCATATGTTGCTGAGGCTTTGCCATGAGTGGCAGCAAAAGCTAAACTGGGGACAATTGAGCAACTTTAAAACAGACCTGATCAAAACCATCCGGGCGGTTAAAAGTTACCTTTATCACTGGGAACAGGAATTTTCCCAAGAAAAAGATTATTTCCATTTGCGGGGGCAGGACAACATCGTCCGTTATTTGCCGATCGGTACGGTGGTTGTCCGCATCCATTCCCACGACACCCTGTTCGATGTTCTGGCCCGGGTCGCCGCAGTAAAAATCTCAGGATGCAAGCTGATGGTCAGCCTTGCCAAAGGGTTGAAAAACCCGGTGACCGATTTCCTTGAAGACAAAACGGGCAAGCGGTTCTTGGGCGAGGTTGATGTAAAAGAAGAGTCGGACAACGATCTGATTGCCATTATGCCCGAAGTTCAGCGTATACGATATGCCGCCCCGGACCGGGTAACGGATGCCGTGTTCCAGGCTGCCGCCCAAACCGGCTTTTATATCGCCCGAACACCGGTAATGATGGAAGGGCGCATCGAGCTGCTTCAGTACTTTCAGGAGCAGAGCATCTGCAACAATTATCACCGCTACGGGAATCTGGGAGAACGTGCCCTGATATAGATCTATGGATGGGCACAAATTAAGCAAATACAGCGTGAGGGTAAGTAAGAATGCGTGAGGATTCGGCAGCTTTGGCCCTGTCTTGTTCAATCCACCTGAAAAACAAATCCACACAGTCCGGGCAGAGTTGGGTCCCTCGAACGTCTTCAATAATTTGCATGGCTTTCTCATAACTCATGCCGCGGCGGTATGGCCGATCGCTGGTCAAGGCGTCATAAGTGTCCGCCACCGCGGTCATTCGTGACCATAAATGAATTCGATCTCCTTTAAGGCCATGTGGATACCCTTTACCGTCCATCCGTTCATGGTGAGACAGAACAATTGGAAGGAGGTCTGAAAAACTCGGGATAGGCCTAAGAATGTTGGCGCCGATGATAGGGTGCTGCTGGATAAGTGAAAACTCTTCCGCCGACAACCTTCCGGGCTTTAATAGTATCTCATCTCTTATTCCGATCTTGCCGATGTCATGGAGTCTACCGCCGATGGTTGCGGTTTCGACCTCCTTGCGACTGGCGCCTGCCATTTCTACCATTCCGGAAACAATTCTACCGACCGCTTCGGAATGTCCTTTGGTATATTTATCGCGGGCTTCCAGTGCGGCAATAAGACTGGCAATGCTTCCAACGATAAGATGTTGCTCCGACTCCAGACGCTCTTTTTCCTTCAACAGTAAAAGAAACTGATCAGACAAAATTTTCTCTATGAGGATGACCAGTTCATCGATATTAAACGGCTTGCAGATATAAGCAGCAGCACCCATTTGAACCATCCGATTCATATAACTGCGATCGGTTCTGGAACTCATTACCACAAAAGGCGCCATGGATATTGTGGGATCGGCGTGTACCGCTTCACAAAATTCAAAGCCGTCCATCTCCGGCATTTCAATGTCACTGATGATCAGATCCGGCCTCATGGTCTCCAACAGATTCAAGGCCGGCCGGCCATTTTCCGCACTGATGACTTTGAACCCGGCCCTTGCCAGACCGTTTTCCACGACTTGGCGTATGACCGTCGAGTCGTCCACAACCATAATAAGGCGTTTACGTTTAAATTTGGATTTTGACAATACATTTTCAACCGTTTCCAGCAGGTTCAGCTTCAATTCGCGCTTTGAAATATATGCCGATGCTCCGGCCTGAAACCCCCTATCAACATCGCTGTTGGAATCAAAGGAACTGACAATAATTACAGGTATTGCTTGAGTTATTGGATCATTTTTAAGCTTATGACAGAGATCGATTCCATTGAGGATCGGCATTTCAATATCGCTTATGACAAGATCGAAGGGGACGCTTTGTGCCAGATGCAAACCTTCTTGCCCGTCATTTGCCAGAACAATTTCGGCATTTATGGATTCTATTATTTTTTTAATGCTCTTTCGAAATACTGCGCTGTCGTCAACAACGAGTATGCGGGATGAAGACATTTTAATCTCCCTAGGCAGACCATCATACAAAAGCAGCTCTATATTCGACCCATATATAAAATACCATTATCATGTATTGTATCGGCAGGATTTAATAAAACTTTAACTTGATGGGGTTCCTTTGGCATTGAAAAAATTTCCGAAATGCTCTGAAACAGCTTGAATAACCGTTTAAAAAGGGGAAGGGGGGGTTACCGGTAAATATGTTGCGCAGGCGTCCTCTGACTCCCACGCTGTTACACGGGCAATTTTTATCTTGGAATTATTTAATAGGGTTTGGAGGGAGTCTGCAATATAACGGGCAATGTTTTCCGAAGACGGCGGATTGTTATCATTAAAGTAATCCAGTTCATTTAAGAACTTGTGATCCAGCCTTGCCATAATTTCAGAGACATGCCGTTTTAATTCTCCAAAATCTACGAGCACTCCGGCATTATTGAGAGTTTCGCCGGCCACGCAAATTTCGATCTTCCAGTTGTGCCCGTGCAGGTTTTCACATTTTTTAGCAACCATCTTGAGCTGATGGGCAGCTGCAAAATGGGTAACGACTTTTAATTCATACATGATTTCCCATCCTCTTAATACAAATTAAAATTTCTACAACTAAATGAAAATATAAGATATTTTTTGATGCCTGAACGCTTGCCTCGAATATGGAATAATGGAATAGTGGGAGGTTGGTTTTTAAGCCGTAGACTCTCCGAGCCGGAGGCCCGGAACCCATTATTCCAACTGGGCTTAAGATTGATTGATCAGGATGCGCCGACATTGCCGCTTTTGAGAATATTTTTTAATTTTTTCGACAGCTTGCCTGATTCAATTTTGGCGAATTCTTTAAGAAGCGCTTCCTGCTTCTTGTTGAGATTAACGGGTGTTTTTATTACCGTCTGAATTATTTGATCACCCCGTTTGCCGCTCCTGAGAGAAGGGATTCCCTCACCGCGAAAACGAAACAGGTCACCGGGCTGGGTGCCTTTTGGAATTTTAAGTTCCTTTTTGCCGTTTAAGGTGGGTACCGATATGGTAT
Organism: uncultured Desulfobacteraceae bacterium; assembly: GCA_964502855.1. Lineage (GTDB taxonomy): Bacteria > Desulfobacterota > Desulfobacteria > Desulfobacterales > UBA11574 > S5133MH16. The sequence continues at coordinate 6,536 of CAZDAB010000132.1, forward strand.
CGCCAAGGGCGGCCTGTATAAAGGAAATTCCCACCTGGCAGATGACGTTTGTGTTGTCTCGCTCGAAAAAGTCATGGGATTTCACATGAATAAAAACATAAAGATCTCCCGGAGGCCCTCCATAAACACCTGCTTCACCTTCACCGGTGAGACGAAGCCTCGATCCGGTATCCACACCGGCAGGAATTTTTACGGCCACCTTCTTATTAACTCTAATCCGGCCGGTCCCTTTGCAGGTCGTGCATGGATGCGGTATGGTTTGCCCATTACCGCGGCAGTGGTGACATGTGGTCCTCACCGTAAAAAATCCCTGGTTGCGGGAAACCTGACCGGTTCCGTTACACTGCCTGCAGGTTTCCGGATGAGTACCCGGCTCGCAACCACTCCCCTCACAGGAAGGGCAAACCTCTTCCTTTTCTAAATTTATTTCGGTTTCTGTTCCAAAAGCGGCTTCCATAAAACTCAGCGAAAGGTCGTGACGAAGATCAGCGCCCTTTTGAGCCCTGGTTCTGGATCGACGGCCGCTGCTGAATCCGAAAAAATCCTCAAAGATTCCTCCGAAACTGGAAAAAATGTCTTCAAAACCACTAAATCCGGAAAAACCTGATCCTTCAAGGCCCTGATGACCGAACTGGTCATAAATATTCCGTTTCCGAGGATCTCGAAGCACCTCGTAGGCCTCGGAAGCCTCCTTGAACTTTTCTTCAGCCTCTTTATTGCCGGGATTTCGATCCGGATGAAATTTTAAGGCCAGCTTTCGGTAGTGGGCCTTTAATTCGTTATCATCCGCATTACGGTTTACACCTAAAACCTTGTAGTAATCTCGTTTGCTAGTCATATAAAGTAACGTCTCTGTATTTCTATCCCCATATAAGCGGGATCAAAATCACAAGTCTTTTAACGGCAACCTGTTTATGACATCATCCCATTATTCCAATTAAGGTAAAGCCCTTAAATAGGGCTTTCCATACCCAGACCAAAATCCATTACTGTATAATAAAGTGGATCGGTTATGAGAAAAGACGACATTTTATTAATAAAATAAAATAATACAAAAACCGGTCTTGTCAATGAAGAATGGGGATTTAAAACTTGAAGATTTTCGACTTAAAAACTTAAAAGATATTACCGCCAGACATCCTGAGACCTTTGAAAAATGTTCATTTTTGTTCAATTTCAAGGAAGGTGAAAATTTTAACCACAGGAATACATTGAGTATTTCGAGGATTAAAATTTGAGCCTGACATAGAAATTGGGCAAAAAGGGGCGTTTTGCAAAGGTCTCATCCTATCCCACGAACGGCCTCCGTATAACCGTATCCTTTTGCCATCGTGAGTCGTCGCGATGGGGGTATTCAATGTTGTAATGAAGCCCGCGGCTTTCTTTCCTGTGACTGGCGCATTTGATAATCAGTTCAGCCACGATCGCTATATTTCTAAGCTCAATAAGATCTGCGGAAACCCTGAAATTCCAGTAATATT
>CAZDAB010000133.1:0-8002 GCA_964502855.1 uncultured Desulfobacteraceae bacterium
CCTTTGCCTATACAAATCATTGCAAAAAGCAAAGGAACTTATTAAGAGTGGGATACAAGATGCGGCGACTATTATTGATGCGGCAACAGAGCTGATACAATCATGTCCCGAAACCGATATCGATTATATTGCCATTTGTGATACGGAAACACTTGTTGATGTCCGGACGATCACTGGACCGGTGCAAATGCTCCTGGCCGTGCAAGTCGGAAAAGCCCGCCTGATTGACAATATGTTGCTGAATCCATAGACAATAAAGTAACCATTTAATGCACCGGAACTTATTAAAAAATGCACAAAATTTACTTTTTGAAACTTAAATAAGGAGATGCTTTATGGGTAACGAACAATTCTTTTTTACCTCCGAATCGGTGACCGAAGGCCATCCGGACAAGGTTGCAGATGCGATATCGGATTCCATTCTCGACGCAATTATGGAGCAAGACAAAGCCTGCAGGGTTGCCTGTGAAACTCTTGTAACCACCGGCCTGGCTTTTATTGCCGGTGAAATTACAACCAGTTGTTATGTGGATATGCCTGAGATAATACGAAATACAATCCGTGAAATCGGATACCATTCATCCCAGATGGGGTTCGACTGGCAGACCTGTTCGGTTATTACCAGTATTGATCACCAATCTCCGGATATCGCTCAAGGGGTGAATATCGGTCAAGGACTTTTCAAAGATCAGGGTGCCGGAGATCAGGGGCTTATGTTTGGGTTTGCCACCGATGAAACACCTGAATTGATGCCCATGCCGATTATGTTCGCCCATAAATTATGCCAGCGTCTTGCCACGGTTCGAAAAAACGGGGCCCTTGATTTCTTAAGGCCTGACGGCAAATCCCAGGTGACCATCGAATATGAAAACGGCACTCCGAAACGGGTTGATACCGTTGTTATTGCCGCCCAGCACAAACCGCATGTTACTTACGATGAGTTGAAAGAAGCGATCGTAGAAGAAGTTATAAAAAAAGTAATCCCCAAGAAGCTAACGGACGGTGACACCCGATACTTTATAAATGCCACCGGCAAGTTTGTGATTGGCGGTCCCATGGGAGACTGCGGGGTTACGGGACGAAAAATCATTGTTGATACCTATGGAGGCCAGGGGAGTCACGGCGGCGGATGTTTTTCAGGGAAAGATCCTTCCAAGGTCGATCGAAGCGCTTCATACATGGCCAGACATATCGCAAAAAATATTGTTGCCGCCGGCCTTGCAAAAAAATGTGAATTGCAAGTCGCCTATGCCATAGGCGTGGCACAACCTGTTTCCGTGATGGTAGATCTTATGGGCACCGGTGTAATCCCCAAACATCGGGTAAAAGAAATTATCAAAGAAATCTTTGATTTAAGACCCGCAGCAATCATTGAATATCTGGACCTGCTGCGGCCAATCTATTGTAAAACTTCAGCTTACGGGCACTTTGGCCGGAATGAACCTGAATTCACGTGGGAAAAAACCAATATGGTGGATGTTATCAGGGAAAAAGCAGGGCTTTAGGAATTGAAGATTGTCGATTAATGATTAATAAGAACGACGGAAATGACCAAATTTTCAACCACTCAACCAGTTAACTGCTTGACGAAGCCTGAAGGAGATGAATAATCCATGGAATATGATATTAAAGATGTAAAACTGGCCGGGGAAGGTCAGCTGCGGGTCGAATGGGCCAATCAGAGCATGCCGGTCCTAAACAATATAAAGAAAAGGTTTGCAAAGGAAAAGCCCCTAAAAGGTAAACGCATCGCCGCCTGTCTTCATGTTACCACCGAAACCGCCTCTTTGATGCAGACATTAAAAGCCGGCGGTGCCAAGCTTGCTCTTTGTGCCTCCAACCCTCTGAGTACACAGGATGATGTGGCGGCTTCCCTTGTAACCCATGATAAAATTTCTGTTTTTGCCATCAAAGGTGAAGACAACAAAACCTATTACAAGCATATTCATTCAGCAATAGACATCGAACCTCATTATACCATGGATGACGGCGCCGATCTGGTTTCCACAATTCATTCGGAGCGCCGGGAACTCATTGAGAGCGTAAAAGGAGGTACGGAGGAAACCACCACCGGAATCATTCGACTCAGAAGTATGGCGGCAGACGGAGTCTTGCAATACCCGATCATCGCTGTAAATGACGCCCGGACCAAACATTTTTTTGATAATCGTTACGGTACCGGTCAAAGCACTATGGACGGTATCATTCGGGCCACGAATCGCTTGATCGCAGGGTCCAATTTTGTGGTCTGCGGTTATGGATGGTGCGGCAAGGGTCTTGCGATGAGAGCGTGCGGAATGGGAGCAAATGTTATTGTAACCGAAGTCGATCCCACAACTGCTCTTGAAGCGGTTATGGACGGATTTATGGTAATGCCGATCCGGCAGGCGGCGAGAATCGGTGATTTCTTCTGTACGGTTACCGGGAACATCAATGTGATACGCAAAGAACATTTCGAGATCATGAAAGACGGCGCTATTGTAGCCAATTCCGGTCATTTTAATGTTGAACTCGATCTCGGGGGGCTCAAAAGCATAACAAAAGCCCACAGGATAATAAGGCCCTTTGTTGAAGAATATATGCTGGAAAACGGCAAGCGGATTAATGTTCTGGGTGATGGGAGACTGATAAATCTTGCGGCCGCCGAGGGACATCCGTCAAGTGTTATGGATATGAGTTTTGCCAATCAGGCGTTGAGTATCGAATATATGGTAAAAAGTAAAAAGAAACTTGAAAAGGATGTCTATCCGGTGCCCGAGGAAATAGACAGGGCCATCGCCAAAGAAAAGCTGGCTTCCATGAACGTTAAAATTGACAAACTTACCGCTGAGCAGAAAAAATACTTGGCCTCGTGGAGTATGGGAACATAGCGGATTGTCGATTGAAGGTTGTCGATCGAAGAATAAATAAAAGCTGACCTCTTTTGGGTCAGCTTTTTACTCCAACACAATTATGACTCGGCATTTTTTCATAAAGGAAAGGTTCTCAGAAGCACTTCGAAGCCTGCACGCATCTACATTACTGATTATAACTTCGGAATGTTCGACACCTTCTGTCCTCAACCCTTTTACCGTCAAAGGATTGTCTGCAACCCTCTGATTACTCTGAGCGGTTGCAAGGTCCTTTGAATACCCGCTCATTCCTTGCTGTACGGCATATTCACGGCTAACAAAAGCGGATCCATAAACTTCACGTGCATTTTCGTCGAGTATTTTTGGGGCCATGACAGGCTTTGTTCCAAGGCCCTTGGTATCAACAACCAATCCGGTAAAAACAGAGGGTGAATTCTTAACCGGCGCCATGGTTCTGATCGATTCCAACGGTCTGATTTCCCCTGGAAGAACAAGCTGGGCAAATCCACCTCTCAGGTTCATTTCCATTGTAACTTCTATGGTCCCGTCTGAAAAATATTCTTTTTTTACAACCTCGGCACGTTTAACCATACTCTCTATTTTAGACATAATGATATCATTTTTGCCCTCATAATCTCCGACAAGAATGGTACCGTCAATTCTGATCCCTTTCGCAACTTCAAGGAGTTTTCGGCAGGCATCCAGCCTTGCATTTTTTAAAGCCGTTGAACGTGCCTTGACATGGTCGGGAAGCTTATTATGAAGAACACCGATCCCCTTTGCTTGTATGACTCCCCTGCTCCAATTGATGATTCCTTCTGCATTCTGCTCAACAACCTCCTGACTCGGATATTCATTACAATAACCAACAGCAGGAATTAGCAGCAGAAACATAAGTGCCAAAGTAAACGCCGGCTGATTTTTCATAGGTACTCCCCTGGCCTATTTCTTTTAACTATAGATTTTTCAGAATAACATTTCGTTTCAGCGCCCGATCAATCGGAATATATTTTTAAGAATCCTATAATAACAATGATTTAATCACCTGGTTTTGTCAATAGAAATTGACGATCTCGTAAAAAGTTGTTTTTTTAGTTTTTACCAACCCATCAAAATTATCCGGTTTCTACGAGTTCGGCAGATAATAATTTTTTATAGTGTTCAATCCGGGATAGAGCGTCTTTTTCGGTCGAAACTTGTTTAATGGATTCACGGAATCTGCTGCTGTGACGCAATCCCTTGACAAACCACCCGAGCCGGCTGCGCATCATACGCATCGCCCGCTGCTCTCCAAAGAATATTACAGAAGATCTAAGATATTGAGCCATAACTTCAAAGCGCTGGGATGGATCAGGCAATGAGGCTTTATTATCCCGGAGTAGCTCAAGCACCTGAGAAAAAATCCAGGGGTTGCCGATGGCCGCTCTGCCGATCATGACGGCATCGCACCCGGTTTGATTTTGCATCTTCAACACATCTTCAGGCCTTATGATATCCCCGTTCCCTATTACAGGGATTGAAGCAGTATTTTTAATAGCGGCAATCAGGGACCAGTCAGCCTTGCCCCGGAACCCCTGAGTCGCCGTTCGTGGATGCACTGTAATCGCGTCCACACCGCATGCTTGAGCGATTTCAGTTATTTTTAAGGCCTGGTCCCCGGAACTGTCCCATCCGGTTCTTATTTTTATGGTCAACGGAATTTTTACCGTTCTACGGATCGCCCGAAGAATTTTTTCGACCTTTTGGGGCTCTTTCATAAGGGCTGCACCTGAACCGGTTTTTAGCACTTTTTTTACCGCACAGCCCAGGTTGATGTCTAGGATATCAGCCCCTGAGGATTCAACTATGGTTGCAGCTTCAGCCATAAGCGAACGATCCGAACCGAATATCTGAACCGACAACGGTTTCTCTGCGGGCCGGCTCTCGAGCAATTCATGTGTCTTGACCGAGTTCTGAACCAGACCGTTGGAACTGATCATTTCCGAGCAAACCAGCGCACAACCCGCTTCTTTGGCCAGCAGACGGAACGGTAGATTAGTGATACCCGCAAGTGGAGCTAATACGGTAATATTATCAAGTGGAACTGAACCTATTTTCATTTTTTCGGCAACTTTCTTTTGGAAGTCGGATTCGCATAGCAAAACAGGCAATTGTGATAGCATGGGTGCAGGTGATAAGATCCTACGTCTACCGATACCATGCATCCGCATCCCTGCTTTACCCTCTGGCCGGTATCTTTTTTAAAGTTCAGATTGCCCCCGAAAATTTTCACTAAAAGATCGTTGGGAATACATGAACTTTTTTTTATGTTTGAATCTGCGGGCAGGGCGTTGTGTACATCTTCTTCACAACAGGTATAAAGATCAATATTTTTTTCAGAAAGTTCTTTTTCCATTTTCAGAAGAATTGCTTTTTTTGTTTTCAATGGCGGATCGACAAATGAAAATCCGGGCAGGGATGCGATCCGTTTTTGAATTTTTGGGTAAAGGTCCATGAAGCTTGTGATACATTTTGTAACACCGCATCGGCAAGCCCTGGCTGCAATCAGATGAAAATCATTCAAATTGTCCTGAACTTCTTTTTCATGAAATTTAAAAAAACAGATGGGATCAAATCTCCAGTTAATTGCTCTGGCGTCAAAATCCCGGCAGAGCTCCTTTAGTTGATCAAGACGTTGGTTTAGCGGTGGCACACGAGGTTCAAGCAAGGACGAATTCGAGTTTATGGTAAAATTAAAAAAAAGATTGTATCCCATCGAAAAAAGCTTTTGGCCGAATCCACCCTCGATAAAAGGACCAAAATTTTTTGACCAGAATACAAGGGTGTGAACGTTGTCGGGGGTTGCTGTTATTCTGGACTTTTGTCGGTTATATGGATTGACCACCTCGAAAAACCCCTTACGTATCTGATTGATGAACCAATCCATGTAAAATGCCGGAATATCGGTCCGTCTGGAGGCAGAAATAACGATTTGAGTCGATGGTTTCATTAAATAATTTTATCCTTATTTTTTTTCAGATCTAATAATGATATAACCTTTCCGTTATCCGGTTTTTCAGGTTTTTTTTGTTTATCTCCGAAGGGATCAGGCTCTTTGGGGCAAACTACCGGCTCCAGACGCACTCTCTTGCCGCCCATGGTAAACTCCTGACCGTCAATATAAATATCCCGCAAGATCCAGGTTGCTACCTGAAGGGGTAGCTGTAGCATAAGTATTTTGACATGATACCAATCTTTTTTTACATCAGGAGAAATATCTTCTATTCTGGCGAATGATATGGGTTGATCTTCAAGGTATATAAGTACAACGTCATTTTTTTTTGCCATAATGCTGCCCTTTCTAAAAACCCGATACAATGTTATTCACTGGTTACATTCACAGTCCTTCCGGCTCAAAAAATAAGTTAGCGATTATTAGGTAATGGGCGGGGGAATCGAGGCGATTCTATCCGGCCGCGGCATGGGGGCCGCGGCGCTTTTTGAAATGTGCGGATAGAGTAATTGTCTAAAATAGGTTTCGTTATAGCCAGTTTCAAAACGCCCCCTTTTGCCCAATCTCTGCGTCAGGCTCAAATTTTAACCCGCCACCGAACTTTGGCGGGTTAATCCTCAAAATACTCCAGGTATTCCTGTGGTTAAAATTTTCGCGTTGACTCGGGGCGTCCATGCCCCTCGCCCTTGCGGGCAGCTTGATAGCTGTCCAATTCTGCTATCCTGCAGAATTGCCCTTGACCTTGGACAAAATTGAACATTTTGAAACTGGCTCGTTAGAAATAAACTTATCCGTTTTTCTGCTCAAAGGTCTTCATAAAATCGACAAGGGTTTCGACTGTCGCTATGGTTGTGGCGTTGTAAATTGAAGCCCGGCATCCTCCCACAGACCGATGACCTTTAAGGCCGCCCAAATCGTTTTCATAAGCTTGCTCTATAAATCGTTTTTCAAGGGCTTCGTCCGGAAGGCGGAAGGTTACATTCATCAATGAACGGCTGTCCGCCCGGGCCGTGCCGTTATAAAAATCACCCGAATCTATGGCATCGTACAGAATACGAGCCTTTTTTCGATTGATTTCCGCCATTTTATCAAGTCCGCCAATGGTCTCTTCAAGCCATTTCATTACCAGTTGAATCACATAAACCGCGAAACACGGCGGGGTATTAAACATTGAGTTCTTGGATGAATAGGTTGTATATTTGAGCATGGTCGGCAGTGTGTCCGGCACCCTCTTGAGCATATCCTCCTTAATGATCACCATGCACACCCCGGCAGGGCCGATATTTTTTTGAGCCCCGGCATAAATAAGCCCGAAATTATCCACATGAAACGGTCTGCTCATGATATCCGAAGACATATCGGCGATAAGTGGCACACCGTTTGTATCGGGAAAGGATGCCCACTGGGTCCCTTTTATCGTGTTATTGGATGTAATGTGAATGTAAACCGCATCGGTGCTGAACGTAATATTTTTCGGAATATATGAAAAATTATGATCTTCCGAAGATGCCACAACCTTGATGGTTTTACCCTGTATTTCGGCTTCCTTTATGGCTTTTGTGGACCAGGTACCGGTATTAACATAGTCTGCGGACTCGCCTTTCCCGAGAAAATTCATGGGTATCATGCAAAATTGCAAACTTGCACCGCCCTGGATAAAAAGCACGTGGAATTTATCATCCAGGTTTAACAGACGCCGGGTTCTTTCAACGGCATCGTTTATGATATCGTCAAACCACTTGGAGCGGTGGCTTATTTCGGTTATCGACATGCCGGAACCGCCGAGGTTTAAAAATGAATCTTTGATTTCTTCAAGTACTTCAACGGGAAGAGCGGCAGGCCCTGCGTTAAAGTTATAAATTCTGTCTTCCTTCATTTGTTTCCCCCATGTTTTATCATCAGACTCAGAGCCCTTTGCAAAACGCTCAGCTTATCCATTTTAAAAGATCCTATTTGTACAGAACCGTTGAAATCTGTCAATGAGTATTTTTCAGTTCCGACCATATTACTGTCAAGACCTTTCCTTATCGGAGATGATCTGTCCAGGCTTTTCTTTTTTTGTATAACGGTTTAAACCATGATTACAAAATATCATCACATACGCCCCTGACATAATAATAGGCGCTGAAATCCTGCCACGAGACGAACCCCATATCTG
>CAZDAB010000134.1:0-7998 GCA_964502855.1 uncultured Desulfobacteraceae bacterium
GTTGGCATATTGAATGCTCGGCCATGAGCAATGAATATCTGGGTGAAACCTTCGATATCCACGGCGGAGGTAAGGATCTTTGTTTTCCGCATCATGAAAACGAAATCGCCCAGTCAGAAAGCGTTTCGGGTAAACCGTTTGTAAAATACTGGATTCATAACGGCTTTGTAAATATTAATCAGGAAAAGATGTCGAAATCGCTGGGTAATTTCTTGATGATTAAGGATGTTTTAAAAATTTATCATCCTGAAACCGTGCGTCTTTTTCTTCTCTCCAATCATTACCGCAGCCCCATCGATTTTACGGACCAGGCTTTGGATGAGGCAAGAATGGGACTTGACAAGATCTATGCACTTCTTGAACGTATTGAAAATAAAATAGGCGTGAAACCGGATGAAGCGGTTGAACCCGGAGAATGCTGGCAGCGGTTTTCAGAGGCAATGGATGATGATTTTAATTCCGCCCGCGGTATCGGCATCCTTTTTGACACGGTTCGAAGCATCAATCGCCTGTTGGACCAGAAAAAAAATGATTTGTCACCTGAAATTAAAAAAACCGCCCAATCCCATTATGTCGACATTCTGAGAATCGGCGGCATATTAGGAATACTTGCGGAACAACCCAAAATTTATTTCGAAAAAAAACAGACTCGGGTCCTTGAACAAAAATCCATTGATCCGGGGGTTATTGATCAAATGATTAAAGAACGGGATGAGGCCAGAAAGGCAAAGAACTGGGAAAAGGCGGATCAGATCAGAAATCAGCTTGCCGACATGAACATAATTATAGAAGATCGAGCAGAAGGGACAATCTGGAAGATTAACGATTCATAAAAGGTCTTGTATGCCTAAATTGATCGTATGTTATTATTTTTAAATTCGTGTTTATTCGCGTTCATCCGTGGTTTTATTTAACCGCAAATGGACGCAAATAAACGCGAATGGACATGCTAAAGAAATGCCTTGTAAGCGAAAAAAGTGCCTAAAGTTATTGATTTAAAAAATTAGAAATGTAGCTCATCAAATTAAAATATAACTCAAATATATACCATATCTAAATTCATGCCTTCCTTTAAGCTAATCTCAGATTTTACACCCAAAGGTGATCAGTCGAGCGCAATCCAAGCTATGAGCAAAAGGATTTTAGCCGGCAAAAAGCACCATGTTCTCCTGGGGGTCACAGGATCCGGCAAAACGTTTACCATGGCACACGTCATTGCAAAAGTTGAAAAACCTACCCTTGTAATTGCCCCGAACAAAACTCTTGCCGCTCAGCTTTACAATGAGTTCAGAATGCTATTCCCGGAAAATGCTGTTGAATATTTCGTCAGCTATTATGACTACTACCAGCCTGAAGCATATATTCCGTCAAGCGATACCTATATTCAGAAAGATTCCTCAATCAACGAGATGATCGACAAACTCCGCCATTCTGCAACGCGATCGGTATTGTCCCGAAGGGATGTGATTGTTGTGGCCAGTGTATCGTGTATATTCGGACTCGGCGCCCCTGAAGATTATCTGGATATGCGTGTTGATATTGAAAAAGATATGGAACTGGTTCGCGACAAACTCATTTCAGATCTGGTCGCCATTCATTACGAGCGGAATGATATGGATTTTCACAGGGGAGTCTTCCGGGTCAGGGGCGACAGGGTTGAGATCTTTCCGGCCTACGAAGAAGACAGGGCGTTCCGTATCGATTTTTTCGGGGATGAGATAGAAGGTATTTCACAGATTGACCCACTCAGAGGTATTGTTAAAAAACGTTTGAAACGGACGACCATATATCCTGCAAGCCATTATGTTACTGAAAAAAGTGTTCTTCAAAGAGCCACAAAGACGATTATTGCCGAATTAAAGGAACGAATTGATTATTTCAGAGCTGAAAATAAGCTGATTGAAGCACAGCGAATCCAAGAACGAACGGATTTTGACCTTGAGATGATGCAAGAGCTTGGATACTGCAATGGAATCGAGAACTATTCACGCCATTTAACACAGAGGGCGCCCGGCCAACCCCCACCCACGCTTCTCGATTATTTTCCCGACGATTTTTTGGTATTCATCGATGAAAGTCATATCGCCATCCCCCAGCTTCGAGCAATGTATAAAGGAGATAGATCTCGCAAGGAGACGCTCGTTGAATATGGATTCAGGTTGCCGTCGGCTCTGGATAACAGGCCCTTGACGTTCCATGAGTTTGAGTCGAAAACATCACAGGCGGTTTATGTATCGGCAACCCCTGCCGACTACGAGATTGAAAAGGCAAAAAACGAACTTGTTGAGCAGATCGTAAGGCCGACCGGCCTTATTGATCCTCTAATAGATGTCAGAAAAGCTGAAAACCAGGTCGATGATCTTTTTGAGGAAATTCTGATACGCCGGAAAAGGGATGAAAGGGTTCTGGTAACGACCCTTACAAAGCGTATGGCGGAAGATCTTACAGAATATTATGCTGATTTGGGGGTAAGGGTGCGGTATCTTCATGCCGACATCGGCACATTGGAACGAATGGATATTATTCATGATCTCAGAAAGGGCAAATTTGATGTCCTCATCGGTATTAATCTTCTTCGAGAAGGGCTCGACATTCCAGAGGTTTCCCTTGTGGCCATACTCGATGCAGACAAGGAAGGTTTCCTGCGCTCTAAAAGATCACTGATTCAGACCTGCGGCCGTGCTTCCAGGAATGTCCGGGGTCAGGTGATAATGTATGCCGATGTTGTGACACGGTCGATGAGGCAAGCCATAGATGAGACAGACCGGCGAAGAAAAATTCAAAAATCTTACAATAAAAAGTATTCAATTACACCGCAAAGCATAGAAAAAGATATCACATCAATATTTGCCGAGATGTATGAACATAAAGATGAACTAACAGACAGGGTGTCGGAGGCTGTGGCCCAATACGATTCTTTAGAAAATGTAGATGACATCATTAAAAATTTGGAAAAACAAATGGAACAGGCGGCAAAAGAACTTGCTTTTGAAAAGGCTTCAGAACTTCGGGACCAGATTAAAGCGTTAAAAAAGATGATTGTGTTCGAACTGTAACCGAAAGTAATCCAATGACAACTGAATCGCAATCCACCCATCCGCGACCCGCATCTGGTATACAAGACAAATTGGCCATGGTTACCTCCGGGCCGGGCGTCTATGTTATGAAGGATGCCGAGGACAGGGTGATTTATGTGGGTAAAGCCCGGAACCTTAAAAAGCGACTGGCTTCATACTTTACAAAATTCCGGACCGGCCCTTTGCACCCGGACATTAAAACAGGAATTCTGGTTAAGAAAATATCATATTTTGAGACCATTATTACCGATACCGAGAAAGAAGCCCTGATTCTTGAATCTAACCTTATTAAACGATACCGACCCCGCTATAATGTTATATTAAAAGATGATAAACGGTATCCTTGTTTGCGCCTGAACTTAACAAATCCCTATCCCAACCTTACCGTTGTCAGAAAAATAAAAAAAGACGGGGATCTCTATTTCGGTCCCTTTGCATCTTCTGCTGCTGTTCGAGAAACGCTCAAAATAATCCATAAGACGTTCAAGCTTCGAAAGTGTAAAACAAAAGATTTTAAAAACCGGTCACGACCATGCATTAATTACCAGATGGAAGCATGTCTTGCACCCTGCTGTCTTGATGTGGACAAAAAGAGATACGACGAAATCGTAAAAGAGGTCATCCTCTTTTTGAATGGGAGAACCCCCGATCTCATTCAAAAAATAAAAAAAAAGATGATATCGGCCGCAAATAAGCAAGACTATGAAAAGGCAGCAGTTCTCAGGGACAAGATGTTTGCACTTGAACAAGTCATTGAAAAGCAAGTGGCAGTCACAAATGATTTTAAGGATCGGGATGTAATAGGCATTGCCGGGTCTCATGAACACTCTATGATTACAGTCCTTTTTGTTCGCAGTGGATTTTTATTGGGGACAAGGCATTTCAATTTTTCAGAGATCATGTCAACCGAGGAGGAAATGATCGGAGCATTTATCCGGCAATATTATGAAAAAGCCCCCTTTGTTCCCAAAGAGGTTCTTATCCCCACTCAACTTGAAGACGCATCTTTGCTGGAAGAACTCTTGAGCAGAATTAAGGGGAAAAAAGTGTGTATTCTGGGACCGAAAAAGGGTGAAAAACTCCGTCTGGTTAAGTTGGCATCCCAGAATGCAGAAAACCGTCTAAAGGAATTTAGAGCTTCGGCTGCCAGGGACATGGAGATTCTTATTCAGCTTAAGAAACGACTGAAAATGGATAAAATACCCCAGCGAATTGAGTGTTTTGACATTTCCAGTATTTCAGGGACAGAGGCTGTCGCCGGAATGGTTGTATTTGAAAAGGGTAAAGCGAACAAATCGTTATTTAGAAAGTACAGAATAAAATCGGTTGACGCGCAAGACGATTATTCCTGTATGGCTGAAGTCCTGAAAAGACGGTATGGTAAAGGCGAAAAATCAAAGCCCTATCCTGATATGCTGATGGTGGACGGCGGTAAAGGACAGCTCAATATTGCGGTATCGGTAATAGAATCGCTGAAACCGGAGCAAACATTTCAAATAATCAGTATCGCAAAGAAAAATGAAAGCAAAGGCGAGACACAAGATAAAATCTATAAACCCGGACAGGTTAATCCTGTAAATATGGGGAGGGGAGGGGAGATTCTCCTTTTTTTAGAAAAAATAAGAAATAAATCCCATGAATTTGCTATATCATTTCACCGTCAGCGTCGCGGAAAGAGATTTATCCGTTCTGCGCTTGATTCGATTCCGGGAGTCGGCAAAAAAAGAAAGGCAACGCTTTTAACGCATTTTAAAAGCATTAAAAAGATTCGGGCAGCAACACTTGAAGAACTTAGTGCACTGCCCGGAATGAATCGTAACGTTGCAGAATCGGTGAAGAACACACTAAATTAAAGATTTATGATTTTTGATAGGAAGGTTTTTCAATCATCAATCAAAAATCATCAACCAACAATCGAAAACAGACTCTTTAGTTCACTCTTAACTATTCCGGTTCATTCGGGATAGGCACTAATGAAGAGTTTATTCTGTTATCTGACTTTTGCCTATGCCAGTTTTTTCAAGGCTTCCTTGAGTTCTCTGACCGCGTCGGCGGATTTCTCAAGGGCGGCCTTCTCTTCAGCAGTGAGGGTAATTTCAATGATTTCCTCCACACCGTTTGCTCCAAGTTTTACAGGCACACCTATAAAAAGTCCGTTAAATCCATATTCACCCTCAAGGTATACTGCACATGGTAGGATTTTCTTCTTGTCTTTGAGAATAGATTCAGCCATTTCCACCGCGGCCGACGCCGGTGCATAAAAGGCACTCCCTGTTTTAAGAAGTCCAACAATTTCGGCTCCGCCATTGGCTGTTCTTTCCACCAAAGCGTCTATCCGTTCTTTTGGCAGCAGTTCTGTAATCGGTATGCCTGCCACAGTGGAATAGCGAGGCAATGGTACCATTGTATCGCCATGTCCGCCAAGGACAAATGCAGTTGTGTTTTCCACGGAAACATTGAGTTCCATGGCAATAAAAGACCTGAATCGTGCTGAGTCGAGCACCCCGGCCATGCCGATAACTCTGTTTTTTGGGAAACCGCTGGTTTCATATGCAACGTGACACATGGCATCAAGAGGATTGCTAACAACGATAATTATGGCATCAGGGGATAGTTTTGCTATCTCCTTGGTAACACTATTCATGATTCCTGCATTGATATTGAGAAGGTCGTCACGGCTCATCCCCGGCTTTCTGGGTATGCCGGCGGTAATAATAACGATATCTGAGTTTGCTGAAGCTGCATAATCGTTTGAACCGGTTAAACGGGCATCATGCTTTTCAATAGGTGCAGCCTCTGCAAGATCAAGGGCTTTGCCCTGGGGAAGTCCTTCAATGATATCAACCAAGGCCACATCGCATAACTCTTTTTCCGCCAGTCTTTGAGCTGCGGTTGCCCCCACATTGCCGGCACCCACTACGGTAACTTTTTTGTCCATAATAATCTCCTTTTTTATTGATGGATAAGTATATTAATGTCGGTTTTCAGAAGATAAAAAGGAAAAGATTATAAATTTTGTTAACATAAAACCGGTTATTGTCAATATATTTATAAGAAAATCTTTTATTTCTTGTTATTGACATGGGAGGTTAAGCAGTATAAAAATTTTAGAATATTTAATCAGAATTGAAGGTGCGTATGAATATAACCAAAAAGATTAAAATACTATTGCAGGAAGCAGAACTTTATCATGCCCAGGGCCTCTTGAGAGAGGCCATGGAAAAATATAACAACGCAAAAAAACTGATTCAGAGCGATGAACAGCTAAAAACCAATCAAAATCTGATAAATGGGATCTCAAAAAAAATTCTTGCTTTGAAAGAGGATATAATCAAGATTGAAAAGGCGCCGAAAAAACCTCAAGTCTCTGCTAAGATGCAGGACCTGATAAAAAAGATGGTTTCATTTTCACCGGACAAGAACGAAGATTTAAAAGCACTTGACGGCGCCATAGCCCTGGCAAAGTTCGGTCAGATGAAAAGAGCCATATCAGAATTTAACGAACTCATAAAAACAGATTCACTGCGTGTTGTTGCTGCCAAGAGTATGCTAAGGTGTCATATGGCGCTTTCCTCAATGGATGAAGCTGTTGCTCAGTATGAGCAATGGATTTCAGACCAAAGATTTTCAACGATTCAGTTGGATAAATTACGTGTTTTTCTTGAAAATATTCTAAAAAAAGAGGGTATTGAAAAAAAGCTTCAAAAGAGAAAATCACCCAAAGACAGCATTGATAAGGTTAAGATTAAGGGGCCTGAAATCGAAGATGATGATATTCTCGATATCAACTCTATGGGGATAAGCATTTATCGAGGGCCACAGAAAGGGCAGGTAGTTGAATTTAAGATAAGATTTCAATTGGGAAACGTGGTCAGCCTGCTTATTCCAATAAGGGACAAAGATTTAATTGATGTTTTTAAAGTTGGGGATATGATTAATGATATTCAGTATTATTCCACCGCTGCCCTATATAGGGGTTCCGGAATGGTTACATCGGTAAAAGAAATTAAAATCGGCCCATTGAGGGGAGATTATTGCGTTGATATTAAAATTATATTAAACTAACCCTAATATTGACGGTTTCGTAAAAAAGTCCAACTTCTGCGTTGTGCTGCATTTCGCAATCATTCAACGTACGATAAGTACGTTTCATGATTACAAAACTTGCACGCCTTGAATTTGAACTTTTTACAAAACCGTCTAAATCTGACTTTTTACGGGTTTATCAATATTGATATCTCGGAAATTCTATAACTATTTAAAATAACAAGTTTCTTAATAGCAAACTGCTTGAACCATCGGAATGAAAGAATGGAATACCGGCCTCCGGCTCGTAGAGCCTACGCCTCGGAAAGAATGCTGGAATATTGGGACAAAGCCCCTAAGTTTATTTTTTTACATTATCCCGGTTTTTTGTGCAAAATGAGGGTTAAGTATCATGAAACGAGAAAGACCTTGAAGAATTTGAGAAAAATTTGTAAAATAAACAGATAGTATCATAATGGATTGGATTAACAACTCTTAATCTTTTGATTTGGGACTGATTATATATGGCTATTTTTAATATAAAAAAAAGAGAGATAGAATGTAAAATCGTATATTACGGACCTGGAAGATCCGGAAAAACCACGAATATGGAATATATTTACAAAACATATAAGAAACAGGTTATCGGAGAGATGGTTTCGGTTGACACAGAGGGTGATCGAACCCTTTTTTTCGATTTTCTTCCTATGGGTCTTGGACAAATAAAAGGCTTTGATATCAGGGTCCAGGTTTATACTGTTCCCGGTCAGGTCCAATACAGCTCCACCAGAAAACTGGTTTTAAAGGGCGTGGACGGAGTAATTTTTGTTGCTGATTCCCTGGCGGTCAGACGTGAGAAAAACCTGCTGTCATTAAAGGATCTGCAGCATAATTT
>CAZDAB010000135.1:0-7964 GCA_964502855.1 uncultured Desulfobacteraceae bacterium
CATGACCACTCCGAAAGAGAATTTACCAGATCCTGCAGATCGTGCTACAATTGATACAGAACGGAATTTTATGCTTCTCATTAGGGATCAAGAGAGACAACTTGCTGTAAAAATAAGTAAAGCTCTTTTACGAATTGAAAACGGCACATTCGGAATTTGTGATAAATGCGAGGAAGAAATTGCTTTTAAACGTCTTGAGGCCAGACCGGTTACAACTCTATGCATTGATTGCAAAACTAAAGAAGAAACTTATGAGAATGCTCGTGGAGTATGAATATGCAACATTTATCCTTTAACAACAAAAAGGTCAGGATCTGATCTAATTACAAACCCCGCTATCTTGTGTTCCAGCCTTTAGATCGAAAATTCATGATGTCTGACAACTTAGCTTAAATATGCAAAAAAACATATGATTTAAAATAGTTGCTTTAACTTTATACAAAGGAAGAGCATATGTAATGATATTGAACCCCATTTCTCAGATAGAGAGGTGGGGTTTTGTTTTTTAAATTAAACTATTAGATATCACAACACTGGCCATACCCCACATAATGGAAAGCTGTACAATAGGAATTAAGTAAAGGATTATTTTTGAGATATCATTATCGCATCTCTTTATGAATGGGAATAGATACTTGCAACCTATCTGCATTATAAGCCATTATATAAAATTTGGTTGAAAATTATAGCTCAAACCTTATTACTCCACCCGAGCACTGAAATATCGTTGAAATATCCTTGACAAGGGTATAAAGGAATAGTAATTAATCTATAAGATTACAGGGGATGGAGTCCCCCATTAACCGCTTTAGGCTGATGACTCCTACCGAAAAAAATCCGGTGGGAGTGAAGCAACTTAGCCCTCCATGCAACACAATTTCTTTACTACCTTCTTCCCACCGATTCTTTTCCGTATTATTCGAATTTAACGTTCATTGAACTGTCGGAACTGAATTTCCAAGGAAGAGGCATGTCCCACCACATTTACGGCAAACGGAATTTGGAAACGTCGAACAAGGGGCTCATTTCCCTTCTGAATAAAGGCGTACGTCTGGTTTCCGGTTTGGGTCCGGACTTCGAGCACAAGGCCAAATGGTCCCCCATGCAAAATATCAATATTTCTTTTGCGTGCTTTGCCTCCGGGATCAAGGAGCGTTTGGAAGAAACCATGGCCGCCACCCAGGGTGCTATGAAAACGGCCAGTTCCCGGAAAAAAGATCATGGTGAAATCGTGGCCCAAGAGTTGTGTCGCCTTGAAAAAGTTGCCGTTGCATTGGAAACTTTAAAGGTTGGTTTAGAGAGCTCAATTCCATTGAAATGTCTCGGCATAACGTTCTGAAAATGGAGTATATGTCCAAAATAGATATAATATTTAGGGGTGCGTAACAGTAAAAATGTTACGGATGAATATCGGGATGGGGATTACATTTCCCTACCGCACATTGCTGGTGATGGGTTCTGTTCCAAATTGCCTTTTCCTCCTCTCGACCTCCCGTATCCCGAGGGTAAACCAGCCACCCCTTTCCAATCAAAGCATGAGATAAAGGCAATGAAGCCTGCCTTAACCGTTTGGCTTTATTATTAAACCGAGCTGATGACTTCTGCCTCACGGAGTGGAGGTCATCTGAATTACAGGCTTCCTGATCCCACTTGGCATGACTAAGTGGGTTTTTATGGTAGTGGATCTTTTTTAAGACTCTGGTTGGCCTTACCAGGTGGAAATTTTTTATAAGAAACAACTGGATGGAGGAGTTCTATGGCGGCGAATCTTTCTTTGATTATCGTTCTGGGCTTATTGGCGGATTATATATTTCGTAAAGCAAGATTGCCAGGCTTGATCGGTATGCTGATTGTGGGAATCTTGGCAGGACCTTATGTGTTTAACCTGATGGCCCCGGATATGATGAAAGTATCGGCTGATTTTCGAAAAATTGCCTTGATTGTCATTTTGCTACGTGCCGGATTTGAGCTGCATAAAGACACGCTGCATCGCGTAGGGCGCGCAGCCCTTACTATGAGTTGTCTGCCTGCTATTTTTGAAATCGCAGGAGTCATGCTGGTCGCTCCACGGTGGCTGCATATCAGTTACCTGGAAGCCGCCATACTGGGTGCCATTTTAGGCGCAGTTTCCCCGGCGGTGGTGGTGCCTCTGATGATTGATTTCATGGACCGGGGGCGAGGCGCCAAAAAGGGGATTCCCACGCTGCTGCTGGCGGCCTCATCCATTGACGATGTTTTTGTCATTGTTCTTTTTTCGATATTTTTGGGCATGTATGGCGGCGGTACGGTCAATATCTGGGCCAAGTTGGGAGAAATACCGGTTTCGATCACACTGGGGATTCTTGTGGGGGTCGTTCCAGGGTATTTTTTATATCGTCTCTTCACCAAATACGATTGGCGGCCTCCCAAACGAACCTTGATGGTTTTAGGTGTCGCCATCATTTTGACCTGGTTGGAGACGGCCTGTGAAAAATGGGTGCCCATTGCCAGCCTTTTGGGGGTTATGGCCATCGGGTTTATTATTCTGGAAAAATCCGAACCTATCGCACACCTCATTTCCCAAAAGCTTAAAAAAGTCTGGGTGTTTGCGGAACTGCTCCTGTTTGTGTTGGTGGGTGCCCAGGTCAATGTTAAAGTTGCATGGCACGCCGGTCTTGCGGGGACCCTTGTCATTTTAGTGGGTCTATTGTTCCGAAGCGTTGGAACCTATATTTCTCTGATCGGGACTCCTCTTAATCTGAAAGAAAGAATTTTTTGCGTGATTGCCTATATACCCAAAGCCACGGTCCAGGCAGCCATCGGAGCAGTTCCCCTGGCCGCGGGAGTGGCTTCCGGGGAGGTGATTCTGGCTGTTGCCGTCCTCTCCATCCTTCTGACGGCACCCCTTGGAGCCATTGGGATTATCATTTCCGGAGAGAAGATTTTAGATTACGGTGAACGGTCGCCATATAAATTTAAAGATCTTCGAGCAAGACACGGGCTGCCGCGTGTGGGAGAAAGGGTTCGCAGCAAGCATTTTGGAACCGTCTGGAAAATCATTGAGGAAAGGGAAATATGGATGGAAACGCCGAACAAACATCTCATTCCCGGTATCTTTGTTAAATACTGGCGTGAAGATACCGCTTCAGCCCCCGGCACCGGAAAAACCATATCGTATCGTTACAGTCAGAATGATTCACCCTTTGATAACTACTGGGAAATTCTCTACGACTGGTAGAAACTTTGAGGCCATCCTAAACAGCCATAATCTTCCATGATTCGAGCAAGGCTAAAATGCAGACCAAAGGGACATTAAGATTTGTTGTTCTGATCGGTGTAGTGAGCCTTTTTGGAGATATGACCTATGAGGCCGCTCGCAGCCTTAACGGGCCTTATCTGGCACATCTGGGCGCAAGCGCCGTGGCGGTCGGTATCATTGCAGGTTTGGGTGAATTTATTGGGTATGGATTGCGCCTGGTCTTCGGCCGGATTTTTGACCGGATGGGCATCTTTACCCTGGTCATCGGGGCATGTTTCTCTCTGCTTTTCGCACCGCTGGTTTTCTTGGGAGGGTGGAAAGCGGCGATTCTGGGCATGGCGTTTTGGGGAGTCGGCATGGGAGCACAGGAATCGGTCATGCGAGCGACAATAGCAGAACTGGTGCCGATGGATCGGCGGGGTTCTGCTTACGGAATTTTCAATATGGGATACGGACTTTTCTGGTTTCTCGGAAGTGCGCTGATGGGTATTTTATATGACTTATCCATCGGGGCCCTGGTTGCCTTTTCGGTTACGATGCAACTTTTTTCTATTCCCATCCTGTTACGGGCGGCATTTTATACCAGACCCTATTTGCCATCCGGGAGACTTTGAGACGCGGGGTAAAAAAAACTTGATCATAAAGGGATGCTCTTATTATGGAGTCCTCTTTAGAGGAACGTTACATATCATCGCGAAGTGATCTTATAACTTGACATGGTTTTGCAGTAATATTAATATTAAATTAATCTTTTCAAAAGAAGCCCGTATAAGGTGATGGAGTCCACCGAGGAACCGCCCGCAAGGGCTGATGACTCCTACACGGTCAAAGCGACTTGGGTGGGAGCTGCCGGCGGTGGATGCCAGAGATAAAACTCCCACCGTGCAAAGGACGGTCGGAGTTTTTTTATGAACCGTTCAAGCCCTCATCTGAATATCTGGTCGGATTACTCTTTTTTGCCGGTTTAAGCTCCCAAGCAGATTTAAAAAGAAGGTTTCTTACTTTTTTATAAGCCTACTTTTAACTGCACCTCCCATATGGTCTATAATAAAATTTGCAATAAAATATTTCCCCAACAAATCATGAAGCCACTTTTGAAAATATGCCGTTTTAAATTGCCAATAAAAAGCCTCCAGAGGCTCTCATATCCCTTTGTAGGCCTGAGGGAAAAGACTGACCGATTATTGTCCGAATGATTAAATGATGAAATTAATCTCTTAGAAAAGGAGGTATGCCATGAATCATTCACACGATGATATAATTAGGGTAAAGAAACTTCCCAGGCTCGGACAAACCGTCCGAAGTAGGAATTACGGTACCCTTTGGAGAGTTATGGAGAAAAGGGAAGTGTGGCAGTCTATTGTGGATGACCCTTCTAGTGGGAAATCTCGTTTGACTCCGGCAATTTACCTTTCCTACTGGAAAATTAAAAAGGGAATGCTGCCGGGAATCGGGAAGATGCTGGGATATGCCTATACGGCCTATGACACTACTTTTAAAAGCAACTGGGAAATCGTCGAATAACTTGAAAACAAAGTCGGAGAGTAACCCGGATACAGTTCTTGCTGATGCTCCGGTTAAATGAAAAAATGGCGACTCGCACTCCCCTTATTTGAAAGTGGCGGCCTCGGTATGGTAAAATGTATATTGGCAAAACCATCCAAAATTGAGGCCGCTTTTTTTTGCTTAAGACATTCCATCTTGATACCCAGTTTAAAAACAAAAAGCCGTTGGTCTGAAACTTGACCGAAAGCTGATAAACTTTGGCTGTCTAAGTACGCGAATTCAGAGAACGAAAATGAATGACTTGATCCTATGGCAGCGAACTGCGTTTACTCGAATTTTTTCACGAGGACTCATTACTCTGCTGATAATTTCATCTACTTATTGGGAAGATAAAAGCATAGAATGATCAATAGCATAACCCATTTGAATTTTTTCGGAAACTGAATACAGATATCTGGTACCTTTCCGAAAGGGGGATGTCGGAGAGGCGAGCAAGCCTTATAGGTGAGATCGCTTTTGCATATTTTTTAGGTCGTATAATACTATTGATACCACTTGACATAAAGACTTGACTGATATAGTTGACAACAATTAACCTCATAGTTGCATAAAAAATATGCCAAAAATATATTATATTAAAATATTTCTATATGTTACGCATATCGCATAGAGACTTTTGGAATAAACCCGGCGTGAATTCCAGGAAAAAACGTTTCGTATGGCAAATTTTTAACCCTTCAGGAAAACCCATGATACCGTAATTCCTTCGTTGCCAAGGGTTCGCGGTAGTTTACTACAGCGTCACCCTTGGACGCCTTGGACTTACGGCATCCTGAGCTTTTGCAACGATAGGGTTAAATGAAAGGAGGAATCCATGAGCGACTCGGATGACAGTCATAGTTGCCAACACATGACCCAGGAACTGCCGCAAAACGACCCTGACGACCCTGGACCGCGACGCTTGCGCCTCGCGACCGGTGACGTGAACGGTCGGCACTCCATTCGAGGATAGCCCTCCGCTTCGCCTCCGGCCGCGTCCGCTCACCCGTCGCGGTTGAAACGGAGGTGAACCATGAACAACAAGAATCCACTCCTTGCCCCCGAGCTGCGAGAGATGCTCACGGCCGGGGATGCCAAAGCCCTTCGAGATTTCTGTGAGGCGAGCCACCCCGCCGTAGTCGCTGAACTGATTTCCGAAATTTCCGGAATTGAAGTCTGGGCGGTGCTCCAACATACCGATCCGCCCCTTCGCGCCGAGATTTTAAGCCATCTGGACGAAGATCTTCAGGTGGAAATCGTTGGAAGTCTGCGCCGTGAGGAATTCGCGCGCCTGCTGGCCGATATGTCTCCGGACGACCGGGCTGACCTTTTCAA
Organism: uncultured Desulfobacteraceae bacterium; assembly: GCA_964502855.1. Lineage (GTDB taxonomy): Bacteria > Desulfobacterota > Desulfobacteria > Desulfobacterales > UBA11574 > S5133MH16. The sequence continues at coordinate 6,119 of CAZDAB010000135.1, forward strand.
GCAGCTTCCCGAAGACCTGCGAGAATTCGTACTTCCGGCCCTGGCCCAAGCCGAACGGGAGGACATCCGCAAATTGGCTGCCTACGAAGAAGGCACCGCCGGTGCGGTCATGACATCGGACTACGCCACTCTCCCGCCACACTTGACCACATCACAGGCCATCGAGCGCCTCCGGAAAATCGCCCCGGACAAAGAAACGATTTATTATGCCTATGTAGTTGACGATCACCGCAAACTCTTGGGATTCGTGTCTCTCAAGGACCTTATCTTGGCCCGGCGGGAAGCCCGGGTCGGCGATATCATGCACCCCGAAGTCATCTTCGCGCAAGTGGAAGACGACCAGGAAGACGCGGCTCGAAAAATCCAGAAGTACGATCTGCTCGCCCTGCCGGTGACCAACGGCAACGGTGCCCTTGTGGGAATCATCACCTATGACGACGCCATCGACATCATCACCCAGGAACACACCGAGGACATGGAAAAGTTCATGGCCATCGGCGGCAGCCATGAGGATGCCGTGTATATGAAAACTTCGGTCTGGGGGCATTTCAGGAACCGGTCTCCCTGGGTAGTCGCGCTGGCGATCCTGGGTTTGGTGTCCGGCTTTATCGTCCAAAGCTTTGAAGGGTTATTGATGCAGTTTACTGTTCTGGCGGCTTTTATGCCCATGCTCGCTGACACCGGCGGCAACACCGGTAGCCAGTCCGCTACATTGGTGGTCCGCGCATTGGCCCTTAAAGAGATTTCACCGAAAGATATCCTTGGCATTTTGGCCAGGGAATTTCGAATTGCGGTACTGCTGGCGATTCTGCTTGGGGTGATCGCCTTTGCCCGGGTCATATGCTTTGGCGGCGGATCGACCATTCAAAACAGTTATTCATTGATTCGGATCGGTTTCGCAATTTCCCTTGCGTTGGGGTTGCAGGTGATCACCTCAACCTTGGTCGGCGCCCTCTTGCCCCTGGGCGCGGCCAAAATGAAATGGGATCCGGCGGTGGTGGCCAGCCCGGCCCTGACCACCATCGTGGATATCACCGGACTGCTCATCTATTTTCTGACAGCCAAGCTGATTCTGGGGATTTGAGCTTCTCTGTGCCCGTCGGGACCTGCAAGAACAGTTTTGGGGCAGGATTCGGTGGCGTGGTAATTGTCGCCTTCGGATGCATACATGCTTCCTCGGGAAAACCATGCCGGCAAAACGTCTCCCGAATATTTTAGCTCAGTGAAGATCCCCGCAGCCCCGCCGGGCGGGATCTTCGCTCCGCTACGACGCCGTTTGGCGGGATTTCCGTTTCACTCCAACAAGCTGAAGTGTATTCAGGCAAAGGCGAATAAAGAACTTTGCGTTTGTTAACCAAACCGATTATTGTGAAACTTTTTTTAATATCCCAAAATCCACCGCCTAATTTTACGAATTCCTTTATTAATAAGGTTCTATGGCAATTTTGCTTGCACCCAAGTATTACATCTAAATCTTTATAAACCTATGGTTTATAATACTTCTACAATTTTGGTGGTGAATTTAGGTATCCTTGACAACTTAGCTTAACTATGCAAAATAGCATATGATTTAAAATAGTTGCTTTAACTTTAGACAAAGGAAGAGCATATGTGACGATATTGAACCCCATTTCTCATAGAGAGGTGGGGCTTTGTTTTTTAAATTGACTGTTAGATGAACAACACCGATTATAGCCCGCATAATGGCAAGATGAAATTTGAAGACATCACATTTTACAATCTTTCTGTATATCATTACAATTTACATGATAAATAGAACTCTATAATCACTGGTTATAAGGTAAATTTATGAAACCAAAAATAGTAATAATTTGTGGGTCATCTA
>CAZDAB010000136.1:0-7947 GCA_964502855.1 uncultured Desulfobacteraceae bacterium
TGAGTCTGACGCAGATATTGGCGGAAAAGACAGTTTTCGTTCAGGCACTATTTAAAAAGTCTTTAAAGTAAGGAGTTTCTATGAATTTCAGAAAATTATCGAAAAACTTAGGCCTGGAAGAAGAAGAATATATAGAGCTGTTTGAACTCTTTGTTGAGACCAGCATGGAAGATCTTAACAAACTTTGGTTTGCCATCGATATAGCAAGTACGGAAAAACTAGTAAGTATCGCCCATTCTTTGAAAGGCGCTTCCTTAAATTTGGGATTGAACGAGTTTCAGGAAATTGCAGAAGCAATTGGAAAGACAGCCCGTGATGGACAACTGGAAAAAACTGCACAACTCGCTAAAACATTACAGGAAAAACTGGATAACGTTGCCGGTGTTGTCGGGTGTTAAGCTTTTAGTTTGAACTTTCTCAAAGGGGTGTATTGTTATGAAAAAAATACTGGTTGTGGATAATCATTCTATGATACTCAAGTTTATGAGCGATTTACTTGAAAAAGAAGGTCATCAAGTATTGACGGCATCAGACGGTCTTTCCGCTCTTGAAATATTAAAAACTAATATTCCTGACGTAATATTTGCCGACCTTATCATGCCGAATATCGATGGAAAAAAGCTTTGCCGGATCGTTCGGCAAATACCCAAACTTGAAGATGTTTTTGTTGTTATTCTTTCTGCAATTGCTGCCGAGGAGGAACCACGTCTTGATGACTACGGCGCTGATGTCTGCATTGCAAAAGGACCCTTTAATAAAATGGCCGAGCATGTTCTTATGGCTCTGGAGCTTTCAGACGCTGAACCAACCCAAAGGTTGAAAGGAAGAATAATCGGACGAAAAGAATTATTTAAACGAGAAATTACAAAGGAATTGTTGGCGTCCAAAAAACATTTTGAAGCAACGTTAAACAATATTTCCGAAGGGATCCTGGAACTTACTTCTGAATTAAAGATTGTTTACGTAAATCCTGCCGCCCTCTCAATAATCGGTATTCCTGAGGAAAACCTATTGTCTTCAGACTTCACAAAACTTTTCAATGAAAAACATCAAAAAACAATTATAGATTCTCTTAAAAACCCAGGCAACAAACAACGAATAATCAGCCCGGAAGCTGCGGTAGAACTTAACAATAAACAGATCACTTTAAATGTCATTCCGATCAAAGAAAATGAGCACAATCCTATTCTTGTTATTCTAAAAGACGTCACTCAACGAAAGCAAATGGAAGCACAACTTCAGCATGCCCAGAGGATGGAGGCTATAGGTACCCTGGCTGCCGGTGTTGCGCATGAGATAAATAATCCCATCAGCGGTGTGATGGGCTATGCCGAGATACTAAAAGACCGGTACCAAAAGCAAGGCCGAAATGACGATATTCCAAATAAAATTATCAAAGAAGCGGAGCGCATTGCAGAAATTGTAAAAAATCTCCTTTCCTTTGCAAGAGGTTGGCAGGAAGAAAGCAGCCCTGTACACATTAAAGATATCATTTCCAATACCCTTAGTATGATAAAAGGACGAATGGCAAAAGACGGCATAAAATTGTCTGTTGGTGTTCCAGATAATCTTCCTGATATTAAAGCTCGTTCCCATGAAATTCAACAGGTTTTTTTAAATATTCTTAGCAATGCACATTACGGCCTGAACCAACGATTTCCTAAACCCAATCAAAATAAATCCCTAGAGATTGAAAGTGAGACAATCAAACTTGAAGACCAAAATTATGTTCGAACAACATTTTACGATAATGGTACAGGAATTCCAAAAAATATTTTGAATAAAATTTGTGATCCATTTTTTTCCACCAAACCTCCAGGCAATGGTACGGGTTTGGGGCTTTCCATCAGCCACGGCATAATTAATAATCATGGGGGGAAACTCCTGTTTGAAAGTGTGGAAGGAGAGTACACAAAGGTTATGGTTGATCTGCCGGTAATTGGATAACAAATCGGAATTCATATCCTACTATCAAATATTAAAACCTCATTCATGAACCCATTGACCTCAAAAAATTTTTTTCATTCCAATGTAAAGAAATTATTTGGAAAATCTTCCGATGATGATCGTATTACAATCGGCGAAGTTCTGAGACGAAAAGGTATTATTACCGAAAATCAACTCCAGAAAGCCCTAAAGGTACAAAAAGAAAAACTTTATACCTTAGGCAAGGCCGTTCGATTGGGACAAATCATCGTTGAGCTCGGTTATGCATCGGAAGAAGAGCTGGTCAAGGCAGTAAATATTGAATATCAGATTTCTGTTAAAACACTGACAGACGACATTAAAGGACTTGTCAAAGATAAGCGCGGGAACTTTGTCGAAGGTCTTCCTCCACCCCGTATCCCGATATGGCTTCAGTTTTTTGCTGCAACCATGGTCATTATAATCACTACTATTTTTGTAATGAGCTTTTTTATGTTAAGCCAGCAAAAAGAAAGGCTTTACCGGCAAACCGTAAAGATCGGCAAGGTCAGTCTGAACTATTTTAGCAGCAACTCTCCCGTTCCCCTTCTGGAAGACAACATTTTAAGGCTCAATACGTTAATAAAGGGGGCAACTGCTGTTGAGGGGCTTGTTTATGCCATCATCGTTGATCACAATCAGATCATAAAGGCACATACCGACATAAATAAAATCGGCAAGGCCTTTGAAAAGTTTACGAACATGGAAGATGTGAAAAAAGAACAAGATGTTATTTACTTTAATTACTACTCAAAATCCGGCGAACATATTTTGAATTTAAACCGTCCTGTATTATTTAAAGGTAAAAAGCTGGGTCAAGTCCATGTTGGAGTGTCAATCGATTTTATTGAAAAATTAATCCACAAAGCTCGTCTGACAATTGTCGCAATAACATTTTTTATTATTCTGTTCGGGAGTGTAATTGCAGTGTGGCTCGGATTCCATTTCTCCCGCCCCATTTCAAATCTTGTTATGGCAACCGGTGAAATCGGATCAGGAAATTATCAGCACAAAATAATTCTGGCAAGAAATGACGAATTGGGAAACCTGGCCACCGCCTTCAACCGCATGGGAGACGAACTCTGGAAGAATTCTCTCATGCAGAAATCGTTTGGTAAGTATATCGGTTCTGAAGTTCTTGAAATGATCATGGCCAATCCCGAAAGTGCCTGGCTTAAAGGCCATAGGAATGAAGCCACCATCGTGTTCACCGATATCAGAGGATTTTCATTATATTCAAAGTTTAAGGAGCCGGAAGAGATCGTTGAAGGTCTGAATGAATACTTTGAGATTGCCACACAAGCAATAAAGGATCATGGAGGGTATGTCGATAAGTTTATCGGTGATGCGGTTCTGGGAGTTTTTGGGGTCCCGGTTTATCACAAAGATCATGTGGAAAGGGGGGTAAGGGCCGCCAGCGACATGCAGAAGAAGTTTATGAATAAACGATACAATGGAAACAGCCTCCTTCAATCTGTAGGTATCGGAATTAATTCCGGTATCGTTGTATCAGGTAATATCGGATCACAGGATAAAATGGAATATACGGTAATTGGTGATACGGTAAACCTGACTGCGCATCTGAACAGGCTCGCCAGGCCCGGCGAAATTATTATCACTAAAAGTGTTTACGAAAATCTTGAAGACATGATTACCGTAAAGCCGCTTTCTCCGCAATATATCAAAAGCAAAATAAAACCGGTTCAAACGTTTAAGTTGCTCAGCATAAAGGACAAGCGCAATGCAACAAGTAGTGAATAGAAGGAAAACCATTTTAGACATAATTTTTTTATTATTCCTTTTAGTGCTTTCCGCCTGCGCCACAAGTTCCCGGCCGCATCACAAGACTTCTGAAATTTTCATTAATGACGACTTTGTCATTGTCAAAGCAACCACCAAAGACACGCTTTCTTCTCTTGCCTCCGAATACTTGAACGATCCGTCCAAAGGGTGGGTAATCGCCGAGTTTAACCATATCAAGACCCTGACTTCCGGACAGGAGTTGAGTATCCCTTTATTCCCTTTCAATAAGGGCGGCCTTGAACCCGGAGGTTTTCAAACCGTCCCGATTTTGGCATATTACAGTTTTTCTAAAAAAAAACCGAGTAAAATATCAATTACCCAGGACGACTTTGAAGCCCAAATGAAATATCTTAAGGAAAACGGCTATCATGTTATCACGCTAAATCAATTATTAGGCTTTTTCGATTACCAGGAACAGATACCTGAAAAATCTGTTGCAATTACATTTGACGACGGATGGGACTCCGTATATGACATCGCTTTTCCCATATTAAAAAAATATGGTTTCCCGGCCACAATTTTTATTTACACGGATTTTATCGGCGGCGGAAAAGCCATGTCCTGGAAACAGATCAAAGAGCTTTCAGAAGCCGGGTTCGATATCCAATGCCAAACTAAAACCCACCGAAATCTGACAGTGCTAAGAAAAAAGGAGTCATTTGAAGAATACTTCAAATCCCTTGAAATGGAGATAAGTTATCCCAAAGAGCTTATCAAAACGAAACTAAATAAAGAATGTGAATGTCTGGCATATCCTTATGGTATAACTAACAATCTCGTCATTGCCATGTTAAAAAAACACGGCTATCGTGCCGCGTTCACCGTCGATAAGGAATCAAATCCGTTTTTTATTGATAAATACAAAATCAATCGATCGGCAATATACGGCAAATATGATATTGAAAAGTTTAAAAAAAGACTGTCCGTATTCCAAAACATGGAATTGAAATGAAAAGATTGTGTAACATTTATTTATTATTGTTTGTTCTGTTCATTTTCACCGGGTGCGTTGGTGTGCGGGAGTTTCTCGGGGATGTCACCGATAAAATTGAAGAAAAAAATCCCCAAAAAGTACCCGAGGGCACTAAAATTTTACTCGCTTCTCCTTATCTGGAAAAAGCGCTGGGATATCAAAAAAAGGATGAATTGCAAACCGCCCTTTTTTTCATGCAAATTGCCGGAACACTGAACCCGGACAGCACAAGAATTCCTGAAAAGATAGCCTCGTTAAAATCTACCATCGATTATAAGGCAAGGCGGCATTTTACAAAGGGTTTGAAATTTTACGAAAAAAGAAGATTCAAAGACGCACGAAGGCAGTTTCTGACGACATTAAGATATTCCCCTAATCATAAAGAGGCCTTAGACTATCTAAAAAACAGGTTACATTCAAAAGAATACCTAAACTATAAAGTCGAAGAAAAAGACACCCTTAAAGATATTTCAATAAAATTCTACAAAGATCCTTCAAAAGATTTTCTGATCGCCTATTTCAATAATCTTAAAACCGGTAACGAACTGGTATCCGGGACTATTCTTGAACTTCCCGTACTCGAATCAAAATTTAACCGATTCCCAATCGATATCCGCGGTGAGCTGATGAAAGCGGAAGACCTTTTGATAGAAAAAAGATGTCAAGAGGCGTTGGATATTGCAGAAAAAATTCTTGAATATGATCATTTGAACAAAAAGGCATCTGATTTGAAAAATTCTGCCTATTACCAGATGGGTATAGAATTGAGCGGACAAAAAAAATATTCGGAAGCCATAAAGATGTTCAAAAAGGTAACTCCCGAATATCAGGGGGTTAAAGAGGCCATACAACAGGTAATTAATAAAGAGTTGATCAAGGCTAAAAACCTTTTAAAAGAAAAACAATATGAACAGGTATTGGCTGTGGCAGGAAAAATTTTAGATTATGACAAATCGAATAAAGCGGCTGAAGATCTGATCAACACCACTTTTTGTCAACAAGGAAAGGACTTGATCATTCGAAAAAACTATACCCAAGCATTAAATGTGCTTAACAGGGCAAACCCTCAATATGATTGCGTTAAAAAAACCATATCTGATGTTTACAAAGCTAAGAAGAAACAGGCTGAAGTACATTACCTTAACGGCGTCAAACATTTTTTGAATGAAGAATTACAAAGCGCCATAAAGGAATGGGAAAAGACGTTAGCCCTGAATCCCGAGCACAAAAAAGCAAAAGAAAATATCAATAACGCCCTGAGTTTGTTAGAAAAATTAGCCAAAGTAAAGTAGTCTTTCCGAGTCAAAAGCCCCGGTAAAGAAGCCTGGCCCAAAGGACCAGGCTTTTCAGGGCAAAATAAAGCACCTTATCCGGAGATGGGAATTAATTTAATATTTCATATACTCTTGGGGAGTGTTTTCGGCAATATACTTTACCGCATTATAAATACAAGTCCTGATCGCTTTTTCCATAGGGGTCTTTGCAAAGCCCCCTAAGCTGCCCCCCATGCTCCCACTGCCGGTGAGTGCAAGAAGTCCGCCGCCAATATCGACACTTTTTCCCTCACCTTCCACACGGGTTGCCGCTAAAACTTCAGATGTATGAGTATCAACGATACGGATATCCATGGCCATGGATGATTTTTTGAAAGCCCCGCGGGCAGCTCCAAACAAGGCGGAAGCTTGACCCAGCACACCACCGCCAAGTCCACCGCCTCCACCGGAACTCGCCGGATCCCATCCGGTTATGGCGGCCATAATCAGCAGATCGGCTCCTTTGATTCCACCTTTTTTAATGCCGCTTTTATCTGAATATCCCTGATTGGTTAATTCCATTTCCTGTTTAAGCGCATCAACATTCATGCGCTCCAACACGCGATATCTCTTGCTCTGCACCATAGCGGTGGTCAACATGTCTTTTAGACCGGTCATATATCCTGTATTCCGCTCATGGGTAACCGTGTATGATTGTCCGCCGATTCCCGAAATTTTGGTGGTACTGCTGCTCCCCCCGACTTTCCAGTCGAAGTTGGCCACCGCGACTTTGGCTTTCGGTCCACTATAGGGTGGAAGTGCCATCTCCTCTCCCGTATCTGTCTTGGCGGTCGGCTTGACCATGCTTTCCATACATCCTGATGTCATAAAAAAAACCAGCAGCGGAATCAGAACAACTAAAGATAATCTCTTTTGCATTGCAACCTCCTTGAATAATTTTGTTTTTATGATTTATGATAAACTTCGAAACTAATTTGTTTTTGTTTCCACAGTTGCACGGAATAGAAAGAATTGAGAAAGTTTTAATCCAAAGAAATTTGGCTGTCAATCAGAAATATAGATACCAACGGACTCAGGACCGAGATTCTCTTAGTCCTTAAATTCATCTCAACTCCATTTCATAACCCGCCATATTCAGGTTGTGGGCTATTTTCTTAACATGGTCAGGGCCTCGTGTTTCGAGTTCCAAATCGACTCTTGTGACGTAAAGGGGTAAATTTCGTGCGCGACGGTCATGATAAACATTTAGAATATTTGCCTTAAGACCGGAGATCAAGGCCAGTAATTGTACCAAAGAACCGGGGGCGTCGGTCAAGCGCACCCTTATGCGCATGATCCTGGCACTTTTTAATAACCCCTGACTCAGAATGCGGCCTAACAAAGGGCTATCCACATTCCCTCCGCTGATTAAAAGAACGACTCTGCTTCCCCGGGGAACAGTTACGGAGCCGTTTAAAAGGGCCGCCAGGGAAACCGCTCCAGCGCCTTCTGCCAATATCTTTTTTCGTTCCAGAAGCAACAGGATGGCCGCTGCAATCTGATCTTCCTCTACCAAAACCACATCATCCACACACTCTCTTATAATCTCGAAATTCAATTCTCCCACCTGTTTAACACTTATGCCGTCGGCTATGGAGCGATGGGAATCGACTTTCGTTATTTTTCCACTGCGATATGATTCATAGGCCGAAGGGCAGGCTGCAGATTGAACGCCGATGACTTTGACTCCCGGTCGGATTGATTTTACTGTTGATGCTATACCCGAAATAATACCGCCGCCGCCGACGGGCACAAGAATCATGTCGGTCTCTTTAAGATCTTCCAGAATTTCCAGAGCCATCGTCCCCTGACCGACAATAATATCAGGATCGTCAAAAGGATGAATAAAAGTTTTTCCTTGAAGAGCCATTTCTTCAGCTTTTTTAAGGCATT
>CAZDAB010000137.1:0-7946 GCA_964502855.1 uncultured Desulfobacteraceae bacterium
TGATTCTATGATGTTGTTTAAACCCGCTTCAATTAAGGATTATAAAGATTCTCATAAATTTTCATGCAAAATTCAGGTATTAATTGATGATACTGACCCCAATTCACAATTTATCGGGAAGTTACGAGTTTGGGAATATTAATGTTGGAAATCCGGCGTATCAAAAATGGACATCGCAACTATCGCTGCTATAGCCACGCCGACCGGAAGAGGCGGAATCGGGATTATTAAAATTTCAGGAAAAGATGCTTTTTCTATTGCCGGATCTATCTTTAAAAAATCCGGACCGGTAACCGATGATTCTGAGAAAAAGGGAGAACCTTCTTTTTCTTCTTTAAAATCCCATCGCCTTTATCATGGTCATATTGTGGATAAGGAAAAGGGAAGAACTCTTGATGAAGTGCTTCTTTCCGTAATGGTGGCTCCGCGAACCTACACCATGGAGGATGTTGTTGAAATAAACACGCATTCAGGGGCGGTTGTCATGACGGCGATTCTCGATTTGGTTTTAAAAAAGGGTGCAAGACTGGCTGAGCCGGGGGAGTTTACAAAAAGAGCCTATCTCAACGGACGAATTGATCTGACACAGGCTGAAGCTGTTATCGATATAATTAATTCAAAGACCGAAAGATCATTAGAAATAGCAACTTCGCATATAAAAGGCGGTTTAAAAAAAAAGATTGAGACCATAAGAGGCGCTTTGCTTGATATTTTGGTAGAGACAGAGACCGCCATAGATTTCTCCGATGATGCCGGAGAAATCTTTAATTCGGAGAGGACCATCGAGACGCTGGAGCGGGCGATTGTTGATGATTTAAAAGGGCTTATAGAGAAATATGAAAATGCACATGTTTTAAGAGATGGTCTTAAAATGGTCGTTGTCGGAAGGCCGAATGTAGGAAAATCGAGCCTTATGAACCGATTGATTCAGGAAGATCGGGCAATTGTTACTCCTATTCCCGGTACGACAAGAGACCTGATCGAAGAAACGCTGAACATCCACGGCATTCCGGTAATAATTGCAGATACTGCCGGTCTGCATGAAACCGACAATCCGGTTGAAATCATCGGTATTGAAAAAGCGCAGGAATATATTAGCGATTCGGATCTGATTCTTTTTATGGTAGATGCAAGTGATCCCTTAACCGGTGAAGATTATAAAATATATAAAACCGTAAGAAATAAACGGTTGATACTTATAATTAACAAGTCGGATCTTGTGGAAGATGATTTTGAACTTGATATTCCCGATTCATGGAACACACTGCCGAGGATTAAAATCTCAGCCCTTTACGGCAGGGGGCTGGACGAGCTTAAGGATTTAATCGTAAACATTTGTATCGGGGAATATGGTCTGGAGGTTCAAAATAAAATCATTCCCAATTTAAGGCATAAAACGGCTCTTGAGCGCACGTTACGGTTTTGTGTTGCCGCAGAGGAAGAAATACGAAAGGAGACCTCTTTTGAATTTATTGCCATCGATATAAAGGAGGCTATAGCGTGTATTGGTGAAATAATAGGAGATACTGCAAGAGAGGATGTCATCGATCAGATTTTCAACCGGTTCTGTATCGGAAAATGATGTTTCACGTGAAACAAATTAGGAGTTAATTTATGACAATAGACTTTACGCCATATTTTGAGAAATACAAAACAATAGTAACTCAAGTCGATGAATTGTTTGCAAGGGTGCAAAAAGAGCATCCGGAATGTGTAACATGTAAGATTAAATGTGCAGACTGCTGTCATGCTCTGTTTGACCTCGTGCTGATTGAAGCGATCTATATAAATTATCAGTTTAATAAAATCATCAAAGGCAAGGAAAAAATCAGGCTTATCGAAAAGGCCAATCGAGCGGATCGAAAAACACATATGGTTAAAAAACGAGCCTATAAAAATAAAAAAGCCGGAAAGAACGAGACGGAGATACTCATGGATATCGCCGCAGAGCGGGTCAGATGCCCTCTTCTCAATGATAATGAAATGTGTGACCTTTATGAATATCGGCCGATAACGTGTCGACTTTATGGAATACCGACATCCATAGGAGGACGCAGTCACACCTGTGGAAAATCGGGGTTTATCGAAGGAAAACAGTATCCGGCGGTTAATCTGGATGCGATTCAAAAAAAGCTTTACGACATTTCCTATGAATTTGTAAATGAAATAAAAACAAAGTATGTAAAAATGGCTAATATGCTTGTTCCTTTATCAATGGCCATTCTTACAGACTTTGATGAAGAGTATCTTGGTGTTGGAAGCTCGAAAGAAGCCAAAGAAGAACAGGGGGGAGAAAATGAAAAAAATCTCACCTGAAGAAGAGGAAATAAGAAAAAAGGCGATTTTCGAAAGCATGTCACCGAGGCGGCAGAAACATATTCTAAAAAAAGGATATGAGAACTGGGAGCCGTTTCAGGAACCCAAAGATCCTATAGATATAAGAAAAGACAAAACAAAACGAACAACCCAGTCGCTGGTCCGGGAGTTTTTACAGACAAAAAGTTTTGAAGAATACAGCAATGCATATGGAAGGGGAGTGTTTGAACTATGCCTCGGTCTTATTAATAATGATGACCGGTATAGGGGAATGTTTGATTTTTCGGTCTGGTATCAGGAATTGTTAAAACGTGAAGGTCATGAATGACTCAAGCCATGAATATCTCTTTGACACCATCAAAGTCCAACCAAAAAGCTCCACAAAATACCGGCACAAATTGCGGAACCGATTACACCGGAAGAATTGCAGGCCATGGCATGCATGAGAAGGTAATTTTCCGGGTCCTCGGACTGACCCACCAAATGAACTTCTCGGGCCGAGCCGGGAACAGCGGATACGCCGGCAGCCCCCAAAAGAGGATTTATTTTTTCTTTAAGAAAAAGATTCATAATTTTGCCAAAAATGACCCCCGAGCCGGTTGCTATGCTGAATGCCACGGCGCCCAGAAAGAAAATACCCACAGATTTTCCGGTTAAAAAAACATCACCCTGAGTGCTGGCGCCAACAGTTATCCCTAAAAATATTGTCGCGGTATCTATAATAGCCGTGCGCGCCGTCTGAGCCAGTCGTTCGGTTACGCTGCATTCTTTTAAAAAATTTCCAAAAAAGAAAGTCCCCAGAAGGGGTATGGATGCGGGTGCAAGAAAACAGCAGAGCAAAACGCCGACGGCAGGGAAAATAATGCGTTCTTTCTTGGACACCTGTCTTAGTTCCGGCATCCGGATCAACCGTTCCTTTCGGGTGGTCAAAAGTCTCATGATCGGCGGCTGGATCACGGGTATCAACGCCATATAGGAATATGCAGCGATGGCTATCGGGCCGATCAGATGCGGCGCAAGCTTGGCGGTCAGAAAAATGGATGTGGGACCGTCAGCGCCGCCGATGATGGCGATTGAACCGGCTTCCTTGGGCAAAAAGCCGAAGGCTAGCGCACCCAGAAGAGTGAAAAATATTCCCATTTGGGCAGCGGCCCCCAAAAGCATAAGCACCGGCCGTGCCAGCAAAGAAGAAAAATCAGTCATTGCCCCGAGACCCAGAAAAACTATTGAAGGATAGAGGCCTGTAACCACGCCGAAATACAGATAGTGTAACACACTGTTGCTTTCATATATTCCAAGTCCAAATCCCTTGAAAAAAGGGACATTTCCCACTAAAATTCCAAACCCGATCGGAATAAGAAGGAGCGGCTCGTAATGTTTTGCAGACCCTAAATATAAAAATAAAGAACCGACCACGATCATTATTACGTTTCGATATTCAGCCAGATAATAACCGGTGTTTGATAAAAATTGAAAAAATAGCTCCATTAATCAACCTTCAACGTTTTCATTATCATCATTTTCTGTGGGGGGATTCCAGGTAAAAACACCATCGCCGTCAGGGATTAATAGGTTCGATTCACGAAAAGCTGTAAGTGTGATATGGGGGTGTGGAAAACTATTTTTTTTTGACATTTCATAAAGCTGGGAAAGATAAAAGGTTTCACCAAGTTCTTCAACCAAGGGTTTATACAAACGGGCAACTTCTTTTATGTCTGTAGGGAATTGTTTGGGTAATGAAATCCAGGGCTTGTCTTCCTGTGGTTCCACATCGATTATTTCCGGGTCTCGGTCAATATGGACAGGCTTTTTTTCAAAGAATATTATAATCTTATGAAGTTGAGAAATTACGAACGATAGCACCACAAGACCGGAAAAGACAATTAAAGCGCCCGCAAAAGCCATGGCCCAGCCGTTGTGAACGGCTATTGCGTGAAGACCGTACAATTTAATCCCCCTGCGTTAGATGGTTGAGGAGTCGTAAAGTTTTTTTATTCAACCGCTCCATGAATAATCGGCAACAGCATCGTACAAACTAGTATATAACGGCTCGTATCAAAATTAAAATAAATAGGATAGTTAGATAAAAAATAAAAAAAATCTTGATGATAAGACAGAGTATTTATTTCGATCATACAATGTAAAAAATGTCAACAACAAAGAATCGGGTTTTCTATCTATGCGTTATGACGACAACTTCGTTAATGATTCATCCGCGAAAGACAGGTAGATTTTCTAAAACAAAATGTTCATCCATGCATGAAAAACGTATTTCCTGCAAAGCCAAAAAAAGCATATATCCAATAAAATGTTGAAACAAAGTCGAGCATTTTAAGCGATCGTTACTAATCACGATTTAGGGAATGGTGTCGCGACTTGATGCAAAAGCGATAATCGTGAATCTCGTTCCCAAGGCCTCTCACTCGTGATTGATATCGAGGGTGCGCTTCCCCAATGATATTGCCCAGTTCCGAATTTGGAAGACGGTTTGGCTGCGCCATTCTTTGGATACCCGCAGCTTGATGAAATGGGAAAAGAGATTGTTAACAAGCCCGATGACCTTTTCAATTAGATAGGTCTTTTCGATAACCGCTCCCTCAAGATCTTCCGGCGTTTCCACCGGTCCGGTCTCCGGCAGCTTCAGGTTGGATATGTTGAGGCTTTCTCCTTTGAGGTTAAATTGCCAGTGTTGATCTCCGGCTTTATAAGACAGGTGTATTTCGGTAACAACCGCCCCCTTTGTCAGCGCCAACAGGCCTTCTTCAAGGTTGGCATCCTGCCCTTTAATGGTGACGGTCTCTTTGGCGTTGTTGCGCGTGTTTTCAAGCACCATCCGCCTGCCGATGTTCAAAGATACAAGATCCGGTTCATACCGACGCAACCGGTTCTGATCGGTCTCGATTATGAACCACAACCAGGTCAAAAATTCGTTTCCTAAGAATTTGTAACGGTTATATGCTACGGCGATATCCAGCATGGGTTACTCCTCAGATGGGCTCGGCGCCAGTTTTAACAAGAGATCTCGCTCACTGTCCGATAGTCCGGCTGTCAGATCGGCCGTTGTATATGGGAACAAGCGAATAAGGGGAAGACCAAAGGATTTGATAAAAAGCGTTTCCAGCGCCTCGTTGGCCGATTTCAGGTTGGAAAAGAACCACAAGGAAGAGTGCTTATAATGCCACGCTAAATCATAGACATTGGGTATGGCCGGGATACGACGGCTCAGGGTGTTGACAACATGTTCTTTGATGGCTTTTTTCTCGTTGCCGGATAAAAATTGCCGGCCGGTGCCCGCCAGATGCTTGGCAACTTCCAAGGCATAATGTTTCTGAACGAGTTTAGGCGGAATAGATTTTTTGTCGATCCGCAGAGCAAAAAGCATGTGGGCGCCAAAAACAAAGGAATACCCTTGGAAATCCGGCGCATACGGAGACTCAAAGGACGTCCAGCCGACCATGGCTTCCGAACCGTCATCTTCAATTTCGGGAATCGCATGCTGTTTAAGGGCTTTGTAGACGGTTTCATGTACAGAGCCGTCAAGTCGACCCGCGACTTTATAGCGTGTGATGGAAATGCGTGATGATAATAGGCCCATGATATTTAGTTTATAGTGATAACGATAAATGTTCGTCGGAAGAGATTCGCGCAATAAATTCGGTACAAGAGCCTTATAATGCTTTTGCCGGATACTTACAAGGAATTAATCATAACCATTTCAGCCCGAATATTTCATGAGATTTTTCGAGTAAGTTTTTTAGCCGTATTGCCGACATCTCAACAGATATCCCTCTCAAAGTTGAGTTTGACAATTCATGATATATTGATTAAACTAAATTCAATGGCAGCTTCAAAGACAATTTGTCTAATGTAATGTCAAAATTGAATCTGCAAATTTAATCCTCTGTAAAGATGATAAACCCGTAAAAAGTCCGATTTAGACGGTTTTGTAAAAAGTTCAAATTCAAGGCGTGCAAGTTTCGTAATCATGAGGCGTACTTATCGTACGTTGAATGATTGCGAAATGCAGCACAACGCAGAAGTTGGACTTTTTACGAAACCGTCAAAGATATTTCACCCTTAAATTTGTAATTGTTAACAACCAACAAAAGAGATGGAGCTATGAAAGACCTGATCAAGCGAATTGTGCGGACAATGGTTGACAATCCGGATGAGGTAGAGGTTTCAGAGATAGAGGGTGACCAGATCTCGGTATTAGAACTTAGAGTTGCCAAAACGGATATTGGTAAAGTTATCGGGAAAAAGGGCCGGAATGTTCGAGCCATACGGACGATATTAAGCGCGGCCTCTGCTAAGGAAAAAAAACATACTGTTCTTGAAATTTTAGAATAGTACGGTATTGTTCCTACCGATAAAAGTTCTGCCATCATGTTGGCGCAAACGGAACATATATGCAAACATTCTCAATAGTTAGCTGGATACTCTAAAAGAAAGAAGCTTCGGCTGTCAAGGATTATCTATATGCTCCCTAAAGCATTATAAAGGGGGGGCTGGATAGCTTTTTTCGATTTTTTCATGAAAATTAAAGGAATTTGGTGGCCCACACCGTCGCCTGATGCCGATTCATACTCTCAGTGTCCCAATCCAGTTACCCACCCAGTGTGTAATTGCAAGCACCAAGCTTGCGATAATAAGATGTTCACCGACAATCTTCCAAGCCGGTTCGCCTTGTGATTTTGCGATGATGTAGCTCAAAGCAGTAAGAATGGAGAGACCCCATAGCAAGCTTACGATAATTGCCGCAGAGAGAGGGAGTAAAAGTACAGGAACCGCAAAGGTCAATGCGAACAAGCACTTCGAAAAGAATGTCGCAATGGTTGCTCCCCAAACTTGTTTGGCCGTGCGGGTCTTATCTGATTCCTCTGAAACGTGGATACCTAAGGCGTCTGAAAAAGCGTCGGCAATGGCGATGGTCAGAATCCCGGCAAGAATTACAATCCTGGAATGCGTTCCTGAGTGAAGACCGACCATGAGACCGAGGGTCGTGATGACCGCTGATGTCAGCCCGAAAGAAATGCCTGTGCGTAAAGAATCTCTCATCTGTTTTTCCTCTCCATAGTGCTAATGGATTCACGTTTAAAAACCGCAGGACATACAATAGTATCGGCCAACACCTTGTATAAGCATTTACATCACATAAGGAGATCTTTTAAATCCGATTATATTGTAAGTTGGATTGCTGTTTCAGTCTTGATGCAACATTACGAACATAATTTTTGCATCAGTGACATACCAAAATCATATAAAATTTCATGCATAAACCCCAACTTTTTTATGTGGTGAAAAGTGTGACTGTCGTGCATACATATTAACCTTCTGAAAAGAGGAGATTTATAGCCGAAATCAATTCTGACATCTTAGCAAGATCACCCAAATAGGTCAATCTGAGATACGCAATATTCACTCCTTGATGTTATCAGACATATTTGTTAGGTATTTGCTAAAAAAAGAGTCTGTTCAATATATTATAACGTTATGCCAAATAAGCTGAACGAGAACTAAAATGCTTCGGGTTGGATTTTTTCAATTTGCCCCAAAGTTTGGGGAAGTGGCGACTAACCTATCAAAGATAGTGTCCGCTTTGAGCAGCGCTGAAGCAGATATCATTGTTT
>CAZDAB010000138.1:0-7889 GCA_964502855.1 uncultured Desulfobacteraceae bacterium
TTGAATTTGAACTTTTTACGAAACCGTCTAAATCGGACTTTTTACGAGTTCATCACTTTTAACAACAGCCTCCATGTTTGACTGAACAATTTCCAGAATCTGTTCTTTCCACTACCATAAATCAATTTTGCCATCAATTGATTTACACCTGACATGGCCATGATTATTTTTTTAACTTAGGGTTCGCGCAACTCCTTGGGATGTTTTTAAAAAAACGTTAGCCGTGTCATATCACATTTCTCGATATCCACACAATTTTTCCGATGATACGAAAGCCGTCCATCTCATTCCGGCTCGGATAAACAGGTTCATACCTGAATCTTGCATGAAAATTAATGAGAGTTTTTAAACGATTGAGTTGAAGGGGGTTTAAACGAAATCATAGAATTATACTTTTTACCCAGATGGTAAATCGGATGATGATCTTTTTTATTCATTAATTTTCACCCAAAGGGCGAGCCGGAGGCTTCCATCTGCTGCGTTATTAAGGGCTCGTAATAGTTCACTATGACTTCGCCCTTAAGTGCCTTGCATATGAAAGCCTCCGACTCGTGCAAAATTCAGGTCATAATCTTTATTGTCGCTTCTGAGAACCAGTTTGCCGGGATGCTTCTCTATTCGTTTTACCATAATTGTATCTTCAATCCCCACGGCATATATTGATCCTGCCAGTATATCTTTTTGGGATGCGCCCAAACTTGGCGATGATTGGCCTGAAGCTGCTGTAAAAAGCTTTTTCTGAAATAGATTTGGGTATCCGGATGTCTTTTTTTGCTAATATGAACCAAATCTCAGGTGGACGAAAGTTGTAAACTTCGGAAATTTATAAATCCTGATACAAAATCATACCTTTACAATCCCCATAAATATTGGTATAGCAACTTGGACCCGTATAAGCGGCTCAGTCCAACATGGTTTTATCCTTCATCCCGCTGAAGGATGATCAAAAGCTCCCTGACCCACTATCTATCACTGCTAATCTTACAACTTTGCTCAATCCAACATGCGGGACAAAGGATAAAACCCTATACGTTATACAATGAGATTTAAATTGCTAATCGACATATTATAATTTGCTAATTCTTAAAACTGGAGTTTGAGATATGGATTTGGTTCAGCTTATCGTCACAATAATTGGCTTAACAGGCTTATTTTTCTATCAGCATTTCAGAATAAAAGCCCTTAACGAGAAAGCACAGGATCAAAGTGAGCTATTGTCGAGTATCAAGACATACTTTGATGTTATGAACCCAGAAATTATTAAATTGCGTGTAGAACTTTATGAAAAACTCTTACAAAAAGAAAAAGATATTGATGAAATAAAGAAGGGAATTGAAAGAGAGATGGCACTCAAAATGGGTACAGTTGCTGCTGAGGCTGCTACAAGCCATATCCTACCTATTATAGAAAGCTTAATCGAAGCTTTAGCATTCCTACCTCATGAAACAAGAAAGAAAATCGTTGAGGGAATAAAGGAAAAAAACATAAGGGAAACACTTCTTAGAGCTTTACCAAAGATGCGGGAAACAGAGAATCGAATTTTAATTGAGGCCTTATCCAAGGGTCCAGACCCTGAAACCACTGATAATAAATAAAGTTAGAGCAGTCAGTTCCGACTAAATTGTATAACCAAACGCTTGACTCGATCGCGGGGTGACAGCCGTTGCTAAAATATACATTCGGAGCGCCGCGCCAAGTCAGCTTCTCGTTGGGCGTTCATTTATTCAGGCAGACCCGGGCAGTTCCGGTGGCATGAACAGGGCGGAGGCAGAAAACGGCCTGGATTCTTTCCCATATCCCCCGGTAAACATTACGAAAAAATTAAGCAATTGATGAAGCCCGAGTTGTCATCACAAGAAAGGAGTACCACAATGACGACCAGTGGATCGGAGGCTGAGAAATGGCTGAACAGCGGCTTGCAAATGTCGCATTTGAACAAATATGCCGAGGCACTCAAATGCTACAACAAGGCAATCGAGATCAACCCATCTTATGATGTTGCCTGGTTCAATAAGGGCACGATCCTGGCGAAAATGCAGGATGTTAATGGAGCCATCCAGTGTTTCAACAGGGCGGTAGAGATATTTCCAAAGGATGCGGATTACTTTATTAATCTGGGGATGGCCTATGGCACACTGAGAGATTACAAAAATGAACTGATTGCCTATCAGAAAGCCATGCAACTTGATTGTGGCGACAACTTGGGGACGCTGTATTTCAATCTGGCAACTTGTTTGCGTAAGTTAGCGATGAACAAGGACGCTCTGACATATTACACGAAGGCGATAGAAATCAATCCATACGACTATGAAGCCTATCATAACAAGGCGATCGTATTAATCAAACTGCGGGAGCTCAAACCAGCCTTGGAGAATCTGAATAAGGCCATCGAGATATCCCCGGACCCGGCCCCTTCCATTCAGTTAAAGACCATCGTGGAAGCGCTTCTTTTACCGGCCAATAAGGATAAAATTAAAGAGGCTTTAGGCTACCTGGATGTCACCTTGATGGATGTATGAAAATGCCGCAGAGAAAGTTCACGGATAAAGAGGTTCCCGCCTGGGATATACACGAACTTCTGCGTTACCTGAACGAGGAAGATCAGGAGGCTTCCTATGTTTACAGGGGTCAGGTCAAGGAATACAATGCTCCCTTGATGCCTTCGAGATTTCGAAGGCATATCTCTTATGCGGATCAAGGCATCGACAGGGCCGATCCTCTCTACCGGCATTCCTTAAAGAAGATCGGCAGCAAGTATTACGGGGACTATGTCGCCAACTTTCAAATGTACAGGAACGAAGTATTTGATAATGTGAACAGCGCCAAGAAGCACAAGATCCAGGATGTCTACGAGAAAGCGCTGAGAAGCCCCTTGCTCTTATTACGACAGCAATCTGGCCGGATTCTTTACAACAACATCGGCACCCGGTTGGACCTGATCCGCTCGATCCTAAGCAAGGAAGAATGGTATTTGTTCAGTTTGTACAAGGACAGGTGGATGCCGGTCATCAACAACTATGACCGGCGGATCATCAGGATGTTCGGGTTTTTCAAGCCGCTGGGCTATCTTCTTGGCACCGCTCTGGCACAGCAGTACGGTTTCTCGTCCGAAGGGCTGGACGCCACGAAGGATTTGGAGGTGGCAGCCTTTTTTGCCACCCATGATTCCCAAGATTATTATGATAGAACTTTGGAAGATGGGATCGGGATCATTTATCGTTTCCCATATCAACAGGCATATTCCGCACGCGACGGCGGTTTTCAATATGATTTCTACAGTCCGCACAGCCTGATCGATATCGGTGATATTTTTGAGAATTTGGTCTATGACGCCGCCGATATCAATGATTTTTTCAGCGCCTTCGAGGCATTTTATACAAAAAAAATGAAGGGGGAAGACGCAGATTATGGCCTTCTGAAATTGCCGAAGGACTCATATCAAAAGACCAGGATATTCCGTCAAAAGGCGGTCATCCTCCTGGCCGATGAAATAAGAGAAGACGATGAAAAATCGGAGTTGAGCATCATCGGGAATAGACTACCGCGCTACCAGTACATTGAAGACCTGTCTTCGAGAGAAGGGGTCGAAAAATTTTACTTCTGGCATTCGAAGAATAATGGGTCGACACTCAAGAAAGAATACCTGTGGCCCAGGGAAGACCCGCTCTTGTATCTGATCGTTTGGATCATCAGTGCCATTTGCCAAATGACATTCAGCAAGGATAAGCATTTTATTATGTACAGATTGGACCTGATTGACGCCGGTTATGATCCCGGAGAATTCCTGACCATTTGCCAGAATATAGCCTTGGAGCAGTTTATTACAATCAGTAAGAACAATACAATCATATTACTTGAGTAGGGAGAATGTGGAGACTATGATGCTTGTCTACGGCGATAACAACGATTTACCAACAAATATGACCTCACTCGGAGGCAGGCACTTGGTCCTCAATTTTTGAAATAAAAACGCCCAACGAATTGATGGAGCCGACTCCTTATAGTCTCGGCTCATCACAGTGTTCGGCTATATAGGAAAGAGCTCTTATGGGGACAGACATGCTACCCTATGTTTTTATATCTTATGTATCGGAAAATCTACGCCGCGTCCGCAGGATTTCTAAAGATCTTTCAAGGGAAGGTATCGAAGTTTGGCTCGATAGAGACCAAAAAAATCCTGGATTGCGATGGAAAGATGCAAGGGAAACGGATTTTTACAAAAGGATATGAATTTTGGCAATATTGCAGTTGAAATCGTGCATTTTGCAAGACGCTTTTCTTGCAAAATTGCACGATTTGAATTTCAAAGCCCCCTTACTATTCTGCACAACCATCTTAACCTATTGCTATTAAAGCCAATCTTTTAATTGGCATCAAATCTGCTTAACAATATTGTCATGTAGATATTTTTATTGGATTGGAACAACGTTAATAACAGTGCTCAAGAAAAGGCAACAATCCATGCGATCATATGATAATAATTATAAGATCTTACTCTTTCATTCTAGTATGTGCTTCGATACTTGGCCTTATGGAAATCTGACCTTGGTTAATAGCCCGTCAACTTGCCTTCACAAAGCAACGGAAAACAATTATGATCTCATTGCAATTTCCCACGAGTATCGGTCATTGAGAGAACGTGATTCACTAATTGAATTATGCTCCATGTTAAAAAGAAACAATCACACCCTTCATATCCCTCTTCTTTCCCTTCTTCCATCAAGGCACAGAAAATTACTTGAACTCCTTCAGGATGCGGGGGTGGAATATGTCAGGTTTTATGATCCGAGCGATCCTGATTCGCAGAATCATATAGAAATCCTTCTGGCAAAACCATCTGAAGAATGCAAGATAGGTAAGATACTCTCAGGGATATGCCCGCATATAAATTACTTTCCCATCGGCCAAAAAAATCAAGAAATATTGCATTGCGGCGCTTATCGAAACCGGTTGGTCTTGGGCTCACATCGTTTAAGACATTTTTGTGAAACATTTAACCATAAAATTTGTAAATATTTTAAATGCCCGATACTTTTTTAAAAAGGTTTAATGGCAAGAATACATCCATGCGAATTTCGGAATCACTTTTTCATTCCCCCGCACGCATTATCATTCTTGGATTCACATTGCTCATCTCCATAGGGACAAGTCTTTTGATGCTGCCAGAAGCTTCTGCTGCTGGTAAGCAACTTGGATTTGTGAATGCACTCTTTACATCAACCTCTGCGGTATGTGTGACAGGCCTTACGGTTGTCGATACAGGAAACGCCTTTAGTACATTCGGGCAATTTATCCTTCTGATCCTGATTCAGGCCGGGGGTCTGGGCATAATGACCATGTCGACACTGTTCCTCATGTTGGTGGGCCGGAGACCCGGTCTTGTCGGGCAAATCGTGGTCCAGGATACCTTCACGCATTCAAGAGAGCGAAATGTTTTTTCTATTCTTAAGGATGTTGTTCTCTTTACCTGTGTGATCGAGGGGCTGGGGACGATTCTGATGTTTTTCTGTTTTCTTCCGGGGAATAACATGGAGCATGCGCTGTTCTTATCGATATTTCATTCAATCAGCGCTTTCTGTAATGCAGGATTTTCCGTGTTTTCGGACAGCTTTGTTGAGTATCGGGAAAATTGGGCTTTAAATCTGGTGCTTTGTTTTTTAATTATATCCGGCGGTATCGGCTTTTTAGTATTGTCCGAATTAAAATTGAAGTTTTCCTTCAAACGTCCTTCCTTGTCTCGTCTTAGTCTTCACTCAAAGATAGTACTGTCAACAACAGCCATTTTGCTTGTTTCCGGTACGTTTCTGATCACCGCTATGGAGTGGCACAACACTCTTGCGCCGCTCTCGGTGCCAGGCCGGTTTCTGTCTGCTTTTTTTCAGTCCGTTTCCGCCAGGACCGCTGGGTTTAATACGTTATCCATCGGAAATATGGCCAACGAAACTCTTTTCTTACTTATTTTACTCATGTTCATCGGCGCATCTCCGGGTTCTTGCGGGGGAGGCATTAAAACCACCAGTCTGGCAACTCTGGTCGTACTTGGGACATCTCGTTTTTGCGGTCATAAACGTCCTCAATTGTTTAATCGTACCATCTCAGACGTCAGTGTCGGCAAAACTATCAGCGTAATAATGCTTAGTATGATTGTGGTGTGTGTAGGCATCATGCTCCTTTTAATGACAGAAATTGGGGAGGTGGCTCATCCACAAAGCCGGGGGAAATTTTTAGAATTGCTTTTTGAGGCCGTCAGCGCTTTTGGTACGGTGGGACTTTCCACAGGAATAACGGCAACACTTTCCGCAATGGGCAAAATAATCCTTTCCGGTATCATGTTTCTGGGACGTTTGGGGCCCTTAGTGGTCGGTGTGGCTTTAAGCCGCGATACTGTATCACGCTATCACTATGCAGAAGAAACCATCATGGTAGGATGAGGTAGGATATGAAACAATTCGCGATCATAGGGCTTGGGAATTTTGGTTATTATCTTGCGACCAACCTTTATGAAAAAAGACACGATGTGTTGGCTATCGATAAAAATATCAATCGGGTTCAGGAAATTAAGGACAACGTGACCCGGGCAGTGGTAGCGGATGCCACTGATATAAAGACTCTGGAAACTCTGGGGATAAAACAGATGGACGCTGCTGTCGTATGCATCGGTTCGGTGATTAGTGATTCAATCCTTGCGACCCTTAATCTCAAGGATGTCGGTGCAAAACGTGTGTTTGCCAAGGCCGTCACAGAGCCCCACGGCAGAATTCTTCACAAAATCGGAGCATTGGAAGTTATTTTCCCGGAAAAGGATCAGGCCATTTCGCTGGCTGAGCGGCTTCATAATCCGAACATTCTGGATTATTTACCTTTTCTCGATGGATACTCTATCGTTGAATTATTATCTCCAAAAAGTTTTATTGGTAAAAACTTGAAAGAACTCAACCTCATTAATCGATATGGTGTTCAGGTCTTAGCTATCAAAAAGATCCTTCCAGCCCAGCTAAACATGATTCCAAAAGGACAGTATGTTTTGAAAGATGAAGACATCCTGATTCTACTCGGACCGAATCATGCACTCGATTTATTACGTAAAAAAGAAGAATAATTATTGAAACGTGTGTATTTCAAACTTTCATGAAAGCAGTTTGATGAAAAATACTCTTTCAACATACAAGGGAGATTTGAGAAAATTATGGGACATTCCTTAACAAAAGAAACGACTTTGGCCCCGACCCCCAGTGAATTATTATCTGGGTCTTCACCCAAAAAACGGCTGAATCAATGGCTTGCTACAGGGATCTGCGGGAATGATATCAGCTCTTCCTGTCTCTATGTTTCAGCCATCGCCGCAGTTTTTGCCGGAGTTCTGGCTCCGGTGGTACTGCTGTTGGTTGTTTTTCTTCTCTACCTTTACAAAAAGGTTTATACCGAAGTTGTGGAAGCCCTGCCCTTGAACGGCGGAACCTATAACTGCCTTCTCAACAGCACATCCAAGTTTGCCGCCGCCCTGGCAGCCTGCATGACCATCCTTTCCTATATTGCTACGGCAGTCATCTCATCCAAAACCGCTGTGGAATACCTGCATACAATATATCCAACATTTAGTGTTATTGAAGGTACTATCTGTGTTCTTGGTTTCTTTGCCATTCTGGCTATTGTCGGGATTACCGAATCCGCAGTGGTCGCATTGACGATCTTTATTTTTCACATGTTTACGCTGGCAGCCTTTTGTGTCCTTGGCTTTGTCAGTATGCCTACGGATTTTCATATTTTTAAAGAAAACCTCGGCACATTGCCAATGGGTGAAGACCTTCTTGTCGCGATCTGCCTGGGTTTTTCTGCGGCCTTGCTCGGTATCAGCGGATTTGAAAGTTCGGCCAATTTTGTGGAAGAGC